>JBFHGV010000067.1:0-9213 GCA_041582955.1 Arenibacter sp. | reverse complement strand
TGTTCTTGGGTGTTGGATCTGCAGTGATAGACAACGTTCCCTTAGTGGCGGCGAGTATCGGAATGTTTTCTGTAGGTATGGATGATCCAGTTTGGCACTTTATTGCTTATTCTGCAGGTACAGGAGGTAGTATGTTGATCATTGGCTCTGCGGCAGGTGTTGTGGCCATGGGGATGGAAAAAATAGATTTCTTCTGGTATCTAAAGAAAATAGCTTGGTTGGCTTTCGTAGGATTTATTGCCGGTGCCATTGGGTTTATATTAATTAGAAATTTTGTGTTAAACGGATAATTTAATCGATAAAAGACCGTTATTAAGGCAACTTTAATAGGGAAAATATATGTTATTGTTACAAGACCTAGCTCAAGAGGCTGGAATAGAAGAAATGGTGTCTGAGGAAAAGACCCTATCTGTTATAGATTTGATAGTGAACGGAGGTACGGGAAGTATCTTGATCATTAGTGTTTTGTTTGTGATGCTCTTTGTGGCACTGTATATTTATTTCGAAAGGATTTTTGCCATAAAAGCGGCATCCCAGATAGATAGCAACTTCATGAACCAGATTCGGGATCATGTTACCAACGGTAAATTGGAAGCGGCCAAATTATTATGCGCCCAAACAGATTCGCCTGTAGCCAGATTGACCGAAAAAGGGATCTCTAGGATCGGCAAGCCTTTGGATGATATTAATACGGCCATAGAAAACGCCGGTACCCTAGAGGTGTATAAGTTGGAGAAAAATGTAACTGTTCTGGCCACTGTGGCCGGGGCAGCTCCTATGATCGGTTTCTTGGGAACCGTAATTGGTATGATTTTGGCATTTCATCAAATGGCCACAAGCGGGGGGCAGGCAGAAATGGGATCATTGGCATCTGGTATTTATACGGCCATGACCACTACGGTTGCAGGACTTATAGTCGGAATTATTGCCTATATCGGATATAACCATTTGGTGAATAGAACAGATAAAGTAGTTCACAAAATGGAAGCCAACGCCGTAGAGTTTTTGGATTTGTTGAACGAACCGCTTTAGAAAATAACAACAGATGAAACTAAAAGGGAGAAATAAAGTTAGTCCGGATTTTAGCATGTCGTCCATGACGGACATTGTGTTCCTATTGCTCATTTTCTTTATGCTTACCGCTAACTCGCCCAATGCATTGGATCTGTTGTTGCCCAAGGCCAAAGGAAAATCAACCAATACACAGAACGTGTCGGTGAGCATAAATAAGAATTTGGAGTATTTTGTGAATAACGAGAAAATTAACGGGAAGTACATAGAAATTGAATTAAAAAAAGCACTAAAGGGACAAGAAAAACCTACAATTATTCTAAGGGCAGAAGAGAGCGTGGCCATTAAGGAGGCCGTAAATGTTATGGATATTGCCAATAGGAATAATTATAAGGTGATTTTGGCAGTGCGACCAAATTAATGTCATTACTTAATACGAAACACGAGAAAAAATCCTTTACACTTACCACACTTCTGCTAAGTGCACTCCTGCTATTGCTTTTTTATATAGGTCTTACCTATATGGATCCACCAATAGAAAATGGTATTTCGGTTAATTTTGGCACTACAGATTTTGGAAGTGGCCGGGTACAGCCCAAGGAGAAAATAAAATCCGAACCGGTGAATAAGCCTATTAAAGAACCCCAGGTTCAGGAGCAGCAGGTAGAAGAAGTTGTCGAGCAGGTGCCCGAGGAGGAGGTTTCCATAGACAAGCCGGCCGAAAAAGTACTGACGCAGGATAATGAAGAATCCATAAAAATAAAACAACAACAAGAGGCAAAGCGAAAGGCGGAAGAGGCTGCCAAAAAAGCCAAGGCCGAGGCCGAAAGGATAGCTAAGGAGAAACGGGAGGCCGAAGAGAAAAAAAGAAAGGAACAGGAGGCCAAAAAGAACAAATTGGACCAACTCATAGGAGGAATCAACAAATCCGAGGGGGTAACCTCTGGAGGGGAAGGTGATGATACCAGCGCAGGAGATAAGGGTAAGCCAGAGGGCGATCCTTATGCTACTAGTTATTACGGAAGCCCTGGTTCAGGAAGTGGTACCGGTGGTTATGGACTCAATGGACGATCTTTGGTGAATAAGGGCAAGGTGCCCCAAGAATGCAATGAGGAAGGTAGAGTGGTAGTGAAGATCGTGGTAGACCGTAATGGGAAAGTAGTAAGTGCTACCCCGGGAGTAAAGGGAACAACCAACAATCATCCTTGCCTGTTGAAGCCGGCTAAGGAAACGGCCTATAAGCATCAGTGGAATTTGGATTCAAACGCTCCCAGTCAGCAAGTAGGTTTTGTGGTGGTTAATTTTAAATTGGGCGAGTAAGATTATTTTTGAATATTTCTGTTGTTGTTCACTTCGTTTAAGACTTCTAAATTCTATTTAGAGGTATTGCTAACCTTTTTACTTTATTAATTATATAGTACCTAACAAATGACCTATCAGGAGACTTTGGCATGGATGTTTGCCCAATTGCCCGTTTACCAACAAAAAGGAAAATCTGCATATAAGGGCAAAATGGACAACATTCTTGTCCTTTCTGCCTATTTGGGGCATCCAGAAAGAAAGTTTAAGAGTATCCACGTGGCAGGGACCAATGGGAAGGGCTCCAGTAGCCATATGTTGGCCTCTGTTTTACAGGAGGCCGGATATAGGGTGGGATTGTATACGTCTCCGCACCTAAAAGATTTTAGGGAGCGCATAAGGATTAATGGGGAGCCGGTAAAAGAGGAATTTGTGGTTGACTTTATAAAGGACTACAAAGTCTTTTTTGAAGCACATGACCTTTCTTTTTTTGAAATGACCGTGGGTATGGCCTTTTCCTATTTTGAGAAGGAAAAAGTGGATATTGCCATTGTTGAAGTTGGATTGGGAGGTCGTTTGGATTCTACCAATATTATTGAGCCAGAAGTTTCATTGATTACCAATATAGGCTATGACCATGTAGAAATGTTAGGGGATACCATAGAAAAAATAGCCTTTGAGAAAGCTGGTATCATTAAACCAGGAGTACCTGTGGTAATCAGTGAGCTGCAAGAAGAGACGGCATCTGTTTTTAATACTGTGGCCAAAGAAAGGAAGTCTAAAATAATATTTGCAGGGGAAGTGATTCCCGGAACCTATAAAACGTCCTTATTGGGGAGTTACCAGGCTAAAAATGTAAAGGGTGTGGTGGCAGTGATCAAGGAATTGAATGATTTTGAGGTTAATGAGGGCCATATAACCAAAGGTTTATTAAATGTGGCTCCTAATACAGGGTTGCTGGGAAGATGGCAGTATTTAGGGGAAAGGCCTACTGTGGTCTGTGATACCGCCCATAATACGGAAGGCCTTACTTTAGTTTTGGAGCAAATAAAGGAACAGGAGTATGAGCATCTTCATATGGTAATAGGCTTTGTAAAAGATAAAAATCTTGATCAAATTTTGCCGCTGTTCCCCAAAGAAGCCAATTATTATTTTTGCAAACCAGATATTTCAAGAGGTTTGGATGCGGAGAGCTTAAAAAGTAGAGCTGCAGACTTTGGATTGAAGGGTGCGGTGTATTCGTCTGTGAATGAAGGGTATAGAATGGCTTTGGAAAATGCAAAAAAAACCGATTTTGTATTTATTGGGGGCAGTACTTTTGTTGTTGCAGAAATAGTTTAAATTTTTCTGTTTTTTCTTTTGTGGAATTTAAAAACTATTCTATATTTGCACTCGCTTCTGGGAAACGAAAGAAGCATATTGAAATACAAAAATAGGGCTCTTAGCTCAGTTGGTTTAGAGCACCTGCCTTACAAGCAGGGGGTCACTGGTTCGAATCCAGTAGGGCCCACAGTAACAAAGACAAGGCTTCCAAGAAATTGGGAGCCTTTTTTGTTTTATGTCAGATATTGTGCAGTCTAACAAATTTCATATTTCTCTTCACTGATTTTATTTCGGATCCTGACGGATCAGGGATCAGGGACAATAAGGATCAACCTTAAAGAATCAATATTTAATGTGGAAGTCTTTTTAAGCTTACAATTTTTAATTAATGATTGTATTTAACCTACTTATAATCGGTTAAATTGAATATATTTAACTAAATAAAATCAATCTTCTTTATGAAACATACTTTTGGCTATGTGGTGCTTTCGGTCTTTTTATTGCTATTTACAAATTGTAAAAATACTTCCAAGAAATCTCAAGTGGGGCTGGCAGAACAGCCTCTTCAACAAGACGAACTAAAACTTTTGGTAGGTACTTTTGCAGAAGGGGATGACCAAGGGATTTATCAACTTCATTTTAACCCTGAAACGGGGGTACTTTCCAATAGTCGGCGCGTAGTCGAAGAAAATAAACCTGGATATCTTTATCTTTCCAAGGATGGGGAAAGGGTCTACTCGTCCAATGGTACAAAACCGGGGAGTGTTTCGGCATTTAAATGGAATAAAGATAGAACGGCTTTGGACAAAATGGGCAATCTAAGCAGCAAAGGTGACGGGGCATGTTATATTGGGTTGAGCCCTGAAGAAGATCTACTTGCTGCGGCCAACTATGGCTCGGGAGGTATTGTGCTGTATCCCGTAGATGAAAATGGAGAAATAGTAGATGCTCCACAAGAAATACAACATGAGGGCAGTGGCCCCCATCCAAACCAAAAATCGGCGCACGCCCATTGTGTACAATTCTCTTCCAATGGCAACTTCCTATATGCCGTAGATTTGGGGATAGATCAGATTTTGGCCTATCCAATTGCCCCGGAAAGGAAACTGGGCAAGGCGGAAATAGGTTTGCAGTTGGATCCAGGTGATGGTCCTAGACATTTAATTTTTCATCCTACAAAAAATATGGCGTTTATTATAAATGAATTGTCCAGTACTGTGGTTGCCGCAAGTGTTGATCCCTTGACGGGGAAATTCCAGAAGATAGATAAACAAAGTACACTTCCGGCAGGTTATGAAGGGAAAAATTCCTGTGCCGATATTCATTTAAGTCCCAACGGAAAATTCTTGTACGCTTCCAATAGGGGGCACAACAGCATAGCCGTTTATTCGGTTTTGGATAGCGGACATTTAAAACCTGTGACAATTGAATCTGTACAAGGCGATTGGCCGCGAAATTTCACCTTATCTCCAGATGGAAAATTTTTATTGGTGGCCAATCAAAAATCGAATAACATAACGGTTTTTAAGGTGGATATGGAAACTGGGCGTCTTAAGTATACAGGGCACCAAATAAACGTCCCGCAACCGGTTTGTTTAAAATTCTAACCTTTTTTATCGTAGTTTTTGGGTTTTGTGTAAATACTATTAGTGCTGTTCCAGTCCTAAATTTAATGAATCAACTACTCAAAATTTAGGTTTTTTATAGTGTAGTTGCCAACGGCCTTGCCCTGCATGACCCCAAGTTCTATGGCGGGTCTATAGTGTATGCCGCCATATAGTCTACTTATGGCTGCCTCTTGGGCGGCGGCATTGAAGGAATTAAAGCTTCTTGGAGGAAGCCCATACGGTACTTCGGTTGCATCTACAAAGCTGTAATGATCACCAAAAATATGAGTCAGTACGGTAGCGGCAGCTGCCGAGGCTACACTATGCCCTGAGGTGTGTTCGGGAAAAGCAGGTGTTTGTAGAACCGGATTCCAATCTTGATCAATATATTTGTTGATATACGTTTGTGGTCTAATTAGGTTGCTGCTATACTTTTGGTCCCAACAACTAATAAAGGCATCGGCGATGGCTATGCCCAAATGCGCTAAGGTGGCTGCAGCTTTTATTTGAGGCGCTTTTTTTTCGTCCAATATTTGGGCCGCTATATGCATCCAATGTCCACCAGGGGATATTTGCTGCTGAAAATACATGACATGTCCGTTGGTGTGTGATATATTGGGGTTACAGTCCCAGAACTTTGCAATTTCAAATTGAGTAGAATCCAAATCTTTAACAGTAGTGTAAACCTCAATGGCTTCTTGATAAAATTGTGAGTCTTCTGAAGTGTCGAACGATGTTGGCAGACCAGGATCAAATTGATTGGCAGATTCCAGCATAAATGGCCTTAAAGTATTCCAGTTGGGTTCTATGGCATCCATATAATCAGGTGGGGTAGGCCGCCAGAGTCCCGGGTCTTCGGAAACACTATATCTGGGAAGGGCAGTACGTTCTAAATAACCGTCTTTTGAGGCCCATAGGAGAATTTCTTGGGCCAGTTTCTCCCCATATGTGACGGAGTTGTTATAGATTTCTTTATCGATGCCAATAGTCTGTATGTCTTTTAGTATTTGGTTTTCTAGTTGGTCAACCTTCTCATAGTTGAAGACCAAATTTTTCCCTACATTAAAAAATGCTATGGAAGAAACCAAAGGATAGTAGTAGGATTTACCGGTTTCTGGAAGTGATAATTTCTCCCCTCCATTTAATTGCGGGGTCAGTGAAACTTTGGTCGAATCCATAAAACGGATACCCTCATAGGCAGCAATATTGCTATAGGCGTAGATGCGGCTTGCAACCGGAGGGGTAAATATATCAGATACGATTACATCGGTCAACATTCTGTTATATCTGGGTAGGCCACCGTTAAAATAGGCCTCCAGATTCTGTTCATCGTGTTTGTTGGAGCAGGAATAAAATAGGTTTATAGATAGTAATAAAATAAAGAAGTACTTCATCAAAATATTTTTTATGAACTTAATTTTGTTTTTTAGTGGTGCTTATTTCGTGTGACAAGAGCATAGCTTTTAAGCAATTCCTAGGTGTTGGGTTGATAATTTTTTAATTGGACTCATATACTGTTTTTGTGAGGCCGTGCACATCTATAAACTTTATATTTCTAATATTTTTTGAAACAGGGATTCTTCGGCTACTTTGTGACAGGTACCCCGAACCATGGTAAAATTCAATTTTGTATTTAGTGTTGTTTTTAAGTTCAATTTCTGCAAATTGGATATCATTTTCTGCTTTTAACCAAGCATTGTTTTGTAATTTTTCTTGGGTTTGAAACAGTTTTAGTGGAGCGTTGTTGTTCGCGGCCAATACGTTGAAAGATCCGGTTGTGTTCTTTAATAGAGACAAGCCTCTTCCGTCAAGATCGTTCAAGAAACCACTTTCTTCCCAAGGAATGTTATCAAAAGTTCCATCTCCTTTACCCTTTAAGAAAGCCCCTAGAAATGCATCATACCTTCCCGTGGAGGCTTCAGTGGCATATGAATTCCCTGTGAGTAAAATATCCTGTGTCCCATCCATATCTATGTCTGAAATTGCTATGCCTTGAATTGGGGCTGTTTGAAGTTTTATAGGTAGCGGTCGCAGTGTAAAACTTCCGTTGCCCATGTTCTCTAGATAGCTGTTTTCAAAGTTATGGCTTTTTACTACGTATGCCGAGTCCAATTCTTCTGGCAAAAATGCCTTTATAAATGGTGTTTGTGCATAGGATTCATAGGTTGTAAAACGGCTTCGCATAGCGTTTATTTGGGATATAATCTCATCTCTGGTGTGCGCAAGGTGGTTTTCACCCTCAATAAAATAGCACATTACAGGGTCTATCCTGCCATTCTTGTCGTAGTCATTGGCGTAAATGCAAAGTGGTTCTTTTGCGGAGGCCCTATATTTTGTATTGAGGCCTAAGTTGCCTAAAATATAGTCTATATCCCCGTCTTGATCAAAATCCCCGCCGTGAATACTGTTCCACCACCCTTCGGTTTTTTGCAACCCTGGCATTTGGTCTTGGTGTACAAGCCTTCCTTTTTCATTGTGAAAAAAAGTAATCGGCATAAATTCACCTACCGCTATAAGGTCGGTCCATCCATCATTGTCGTAATCTGTCCAAAGTGCTGCCGTAACCATACTAAGCTGTTCCCATCCTTTAACTCTTTTGCTTATATCAACAAACTTTTGCCCTGTTGAATGGGAATTGCTGTTATTTTCCAGAAGATAGCTTTTGGCAGGCATGGGATAAGCACCGGGACTTACCCTGCCTCCTACAAAGAGATCCAAATCCCCATCTTTGTCAAAATCATTGGCGGTTACACAAGAACCACTGGAAGTTATCTTTGGAAGTAAATTGGACTTAACCAAATTACCCTGTCCGTCATTTAGGTATAATCTATCTTGATAAATATCCGCATTTGGGTTGGGGTGTACTCCTCCACTAACTACATATAGGTCTGGATATCTATCATTATTGGCATCGAATAGCAAGCTGCCCATATCCTCATATTGTGGGTCTAACCCCCATGCTTGGGGCTCAAAGCTGCCATTGGGCTTTTGCAGGAACAACTCACCGGGCATACCGCTTGCTCCCCCAATGAAAAAATCATCATTGCCATCGGCATTGATATCGGCAATGGCTATTCCTGGGCCATTTCTGGAATGCATATGGGGAAGAATAGGCTGCAACTTGAAATCTACTGTGTTGTCTTCATGATGCAAAAAGGAGGCGCCAAGATTTTCGGGCATTTCAACAAACATTTTATTTTTGACACGGTCTGTTTCTGGGGGAGGAGAAGGTTTGGAATTAGCCTGGTCTATTTCAATAAGTTGATTGGCCGATATATTATGTATTTCCTCATAGCTTCCGTCGGGCCAGTTTATCTGCAGCAATTCAACTTTTTTATTTTTTCCCAATCCAAAATGGATAATAGGATCGATACTGGATTCATACCCGCGGCTCAAAAAATGTTGATAATATTGGCTGGTGCCAGCTGAGGTGATTTTTACTGCGGATCCAATTCCTTCCAGATTGTTGGGTTTTCCCTTTAGTTTTACACGTAGGTAATTCTTGTTTTCATCTTTTTCGATTGTATTTTGATAGACAAAAGCAGGTTGGTTTATATTATTGACCAAAAGATCTAAATCCCCGTCGTTGTCAAGATCGGCAAAAGCTGAGCCATTGGAACAACTAGGATCCGTAATTCCCCATGAATCAGAAACATTTTGAAAAGTAATATCCCCTTTGTTGTGATACATATAATTTACAAGTTCGGCTTTGGGCAGCTGCTGTATGGAGGTCAATTTTTTCTTAATCTTTGTAGCCAAATCACCTACCGGACTCTCTGTAAGGTTTTGGTAATGTATGTAATCTAAATTTCCCAGATCTCGCAAAAAACCATTGGTAACATAAAGATCTTTAAATCCATCGTTATCGAAATCTGCCATAAGCGGACTCCAACTCCAATCGGTACTGCTGATACCCGCCAAAAAACCTACTTCGCTAAATTTGTTTCCTCCTTGGTTGATTTGTAGTGTATTA
>JBFHGV010000066.1:0-9251 GCA_041582955.1 Arenibacter sp. | reverse complement strand
AGTGGGCCGTATATTTCATAATGTTTAACTCCATTTTCATCAATATGTTTCCTTGCCCTAATGCGTTTGGCACTTTCCCAAGCGAATACCAACGATGATATAATAACTCCTATCAATACTGCTAGAGCCAGATTATGAAGCACAACGGTAACTACCGCAACCAGTATCAATACAAAGATATCGTGTTTTGGCATCTTGTTGATTACCCTAAAACTCACCCATTCAAAGGTTCCTATGGCCACAACCATCATCACCCCCACCAAAGCAGCCATCGGGATTTGTTCAATAACGGGTCCTCCAACCAAAATAATAAGCAAAATAGTCATTGCACCTATTATGGCAGAAAGTCGAGCTCTTGCTCCAGAACCCACATTTACCAAAGTTTGGGCCACCATAGCACATCCACCCATACCACCAAAGAATCCGTTGGTAATATTTGCAATACCCTGTGCAGCAGCCTCTCTATTGGATTGACCTCTAGTTCTGGTAATTTCATCAACCATATTCAGGGTTAAAAGGGTCTCAATAAGCCCCACACCTGCCATTACCAAGGAATACGGAAAAATAACTTTAAGAGTATCCCAAGTAAAAGGAATATCAGGGATATGAAATGAAGGCAAGGAACCACTTACCGAAGCGATGTCCAATACTTTCTTGGTATCAATATCAAAGAAATAAACAATTCCAAATACAACCAATATGGCTACCAAGGAAGCTGGGAGCGCCTTGGTTATTTTAGGAAATAACGCTACGATAGCAATAGTTAAAATGGTAAGTCCTGCCATTAAATATAGTGCGGGACCTTGCATCCATACATCAGTTCCGTTATCCGAAATTTTAAATTGGGCAACCTGCGCCATAAAAATAATCACTGCCAGTCCATTTAAAAAACCATACATTACCGGTTGTGGGATAAGCCGAACAAATTTTCCCAGCTTAAAAATGCCTACCAACAATTGTAGCACTCCGGCCAGAGCAACGGCAGCAAATAGATATTCCACACCATGGGAAGAGGCCAATGCTATTAAAACCACCACAGTGGCTCCTGCCCCACCAGAAACCATTCCAGGCCTTCCTCCAAAAATAGCCGTAACAATCCCCATCAAGAAGGCGGCATAAAGTCCCGTTAAAGGTGATAGCCCTGCTAAAATGGCAAATGATAGCGACTCTGGTATCATCGTCATTGCTACCGTAAGCCCAGCTAAAACTTCATTCTTGTAGTTTATTTTTTGTTTAAAATCAAACAGATTTAAATACTTCTTCACGTCTAAGATTTAAGGCGGCAAAAGTAGTGGATTTTCTTGTTTTTATAGCTATGATCTACGTAAATGTGATGTATACAACAAATTAGCACAATAATTTCCCCCTAAATATAATTGTGCCGATCAAAAATAAAGCAGTATTTTAATTTATGCCCCCCCTAATTCATAGCCATTCATTTCAACGCTTATATTGTGGCCAAAACCAAAAAAACCGCCACGGACAATTATCCCGAGGCGGCCTTTAACTAATTAACCAACCAAAAACATTTTTTATGGTATACCGGGATTGCTCCCAAATAAACCAAATTTTTATTTTTCCAGCTACACCCTTTATTGGTCTATCTAACAGCACCGTTTAGACAATTCATTGGATAATCCAAGATATATAATATAAATTCCCTTTTCCTCAAAGGCGTAGAACATATCATTACCAGAATGGAACAGCTCCGTAATACTATCATTAATAACGCACCACCTCATGTAATCATTGTCCTACAAGTCATAACCCAATGTTAAAGTTTTGAGCATTTTATCGTTAATCATATCCTATACCTTTTTGTTCCTATCCAAATCCCAATTAATTCCCTGTTACATGGCTCTGTGAAGGCAAAGGGGAACACAACTTATTTGCGGTTTCCCAGTAAAAACGAATTAACTGAGCCGAGGTCTTACAGCATTTACCGGACGCATAATGGCAAGACCCTGTATTCTAGTTTTGAATCTCCAAAAAACAATCCTACATTGCCAAAGATTTTAGAAATCTATGTACCAATCCGCAATAACAGCGCATAATATATAGGATCCCAATATACAATCTATTGTACATAGGAGGGAGAAATAGAAAGTTCAAAAGATGAAAAACAACGTAAAATTTGCCGTGTTGGGAGGAGGCAGTTGGGCAACTGCGATTGTAAAGATGATGACAGAGAATGCCGACATCGTAAATTGGTATATGCGAAATACCGATGCCATAGACCATATAAAGAAGCAAAGGCACAATCCCAATTACCTAAGTTCTGTAGAGTTTCATACAGAGCAACTAAACCTAACAGATAATATAAATGAGGCCGTAGCCACTGCCGATGTACTTATTTTTGCGATACCTTCTGCTTTTTTGGAAGGGGAACTAAAACAACTAACCGTTGACATAAAGGATAAAATTGTCTTTTCGGCCATAAAGGGAATTGTTCCGGAATCTGGTTTGATCGTAGGCGAACATTTTCATGAATATTATGATATTCCCTTTAAAAACATTGGGGTTATCACAGGACCCTGTCATGCTGAGGAAGTTGCCTTGGAACGCTTGTCCTATTTAACCATCGCCTGTGCCGATATGGAAAAGGCAGAATTGGTAGCCAAGCATCTTAGCAGTGATTATATAAAAACAAAAATTTCTGATGATATCATCGGTACGGAGTATGCCGCCATGCTGAAGAATATTTATGCCATTGCTGCCGGTATAGCCCACGGACTTGGATACGGAGACAACTTTCAAAGTGTTCTGATGAGCAATTCCATCAGAGAAATGAAACGCTTTATAAAACATGTACACCGCATGAAGCGCAATATAAACGACTCTGCTTATTTAGGAGATTTATTGGTAACCGGATACTCTGTTTTTAGCCGTAACCGTATGTTTGGCAACATGATTGGTAAAGGATATACCGTAAAAAGCGCCATGATGGAAATGAAAATGGTTGCTGAAGGCTATTACGCCACCAAAAGTGCCCACATTATTATTTCCAAACTCAATAAAAAATCCAAAACACCTATCCTGAAAGCCGTTTATGACGTGCTGTACGAGCATAAAAATCCTAAAAAAATATTTAAGGCGCTGACCGACAAATTGGATTAGCAGTACGCACGGTTTTCCAAGCCCCAAATCCATATAGTAATTAGAAATACAGATCTTACACTCTATCCATAGAAAAATTGGAGTGTTCTTCCATTATGAATTCTAGTTTGTCCCTATAAGTGTCTACGGTAGCCTGATCTAAACCATAAATGGCCTTAAACATTTCCAATACCGGATCCATCAGCTTACGAATACTTTCAATATCAAAATACAACCTTCCAGTTCTCCTAATAAAAAAATCCATAGGGTTCTGTACCATCTCATGATCAATGCAGAACTGCAATTCGGCTTTTGCCAAACCTAACTGACGATCTTCATCCTTTTGTTTTGCATACAACTCTAAGATAGTTTCGGTCTGTTTTCCATAATTGGTCACCAGGTACCAAGCATCGTATTTGGAAAAACCATCAGGTGACATCCTACCATACACCTCTGATATATATTTTTTTACACTCTTGTACTTCTTAAACTCATTGCCGCAGAGTGGTATTTGGTCTGTAATACATGGATTTACCTCGATTTCATAATCTTCCTCCATTTTTTTTGCCACCCTATTCACCACCCGCTCTGCCATTTTACGATAACCGGTCAGCTTTCCTCCGGCAATACTGATAAGTCCGGTATCAGAGGTAAAAATCTCATCCTTTCGGGATAGTTCGGAGGCCGACTTCCCCTCTTCATGGATAAGTGGACGCAATCCTGCCCAAGATGAAATAATATCCTCCATTTCCAAATTAATCTTGGGAAACATATTATTTACCGCAGAGATAAGATAAATGGCATCGGCCACATCTGTTCTTACCTTATCCTTGTTTTCATTGTAATTAGTGTCTGTTGTTCCTACATAGGTGATCTTGCCCCTTGGAATGGCAAACATCATACGCCCGTCGGGTATATCAAAATATACCGATTGCTTAATGGGCAATTTCTCGTACGGAAAAACCAAATGAACCCCTTTGGTCAAGTGCAAACGCTTTCCTTTTTTGGAATTATTGATAGCCCTAAGTTCATCTACCCAAGGTCCGGCGGCACTTATCACATATTTGGAGGCAACCGTAAACTCCTTTTCCATAATGGCATCCCTAACCTTTACCCCTTTTACCGTATTCTCCTCATACACAAAGTCTGTTACCTCTGCATAGTTTAGGGCCGTTGCCCCATAGTGCAGACTGGTTTTTATGGTCTCCATGGTGAGTCTAGCGTCATCGGTCCTGTATTCGGCGTAATAGCCCGCACCTTTCAAAATCTTTTTAGGCAGCAAAGGCTCCAATTTTAGCGCCTCTTTTTTTTCCAACATTTTGCGCTTATCATCTCCGCTAACCTGTGCCAAAATATCATAGACCTTTAGCCCAATGGAAGTGAGCCATTTCCCATACGATCCATTTTCTATTAAGGGAAGCAACATTTTCTCTGGTAATACCAAGTGGGGTGCCAGATTATGCACAATTGCCCGTTCGGACCCCACTTCCTTTACCAGCCAAAAATCAAATTGTTTTAGATAGCGTAAGCCTCCATGAATCAATTTGGTGGACTTACTACTAGTTCCCGAAGCAAAATCATTTTTTTCAAATAGCACCACTTTCAATCCTCGGGAAGCTGCATCAAGAGCTATTCCTCCTCCAGTAATACCCCCACCAATTACCACAAGATCAAAAGTCTCTTTGGACAGCTGGGCGATAGTTTTTTCCCTATCTACGTTAGAAAATCGAATGTTTTTTCTCATCTATATAAAGTATCGGTCCGGCAAGAGTACATCTATTTCACCTCCATTACTGCAATTAAAGGTAACGGATTAAAGGTGGATATCAAAGTATTAGTTTTAATAGATTCTTAGCCTAATACCAACTTCTTGGCCCAAGGCATCCACAGCGGTGATTTGATGCCAGCCAGGCTCAGGAAGTAGTCCTAACTCGTGAAAATCTGTGGTTTCGCCTATAAACTCACCATCCATGTACCAATAGACTGCAGTCTTGGGCTTTGTATGGGCCAACTTCACTACCAATTGGTTTATCTTCCCCTCAAAGTTCTTGGTGAGCGTTATATTACTGCCGTCTTTGGGATATATAAATTCCATGCCCGTATTAGTGGCCAGACTACAGGTTTCCAGAAACGGAGGCAGGGTCTTATAACTGGGGTGAACCCTTTTAAAATAAAATTCCATCAAAGGAGGTAAAACAAACCATGACTCCCTAAGGGATTGTGATAGATCGGCACAGGATGAGTTAACCCTAAACTGGCCATTGGCATTCAAATGCACATATTGATGATAAGAACAGGCCCGCACAAAATTCTGTTTATAAGGAATGGCAATCACTTTAACCGGGCATATATCAGTGGCCAAATAACCACTATCTGCACATACCTTCACATCTACAAATTCGTCTTCGGGTTTTTGAAACCAGGTAGATTTGGGCAATATATCATATACATCGAACAATATTGGGGCCGCAGTGGTCAATCCACTTACATTTGGCCTCCCCTCGCCATCGGCATTGCCGGCCCAAACCCCAACTACAAAATCTTGCGTAACCCCAATGGCCCAGGCATCTTTATTGCCGTAACTGGTACCTGTCTTCCAGGCTATTTGTTTGGCCGAGTCAAAAAATTCCCAAGATTCACTCCCTTCTGGTCTATTTACCTTTTTCATCGCCTCCAAGGTGAGATAGATACTGGCGGCATCAAAAATAGTTTTTGTGGTTGACTTCCCTCCAAAATCAACTTTGGAATCAACAGATAAGATGGGTTCTGTAAATTCCCCGGCAAAATATTCACTGGAAGTTTTATTGAAATGGTTCACGGTAGATGCCAAAGAGGCATAGGTCTTGCACAGGTCCCAAAGATTAGTTTCAGCCCCACCCAAAATCAAGGTCAGCCCATAATGATCAGCAGGCTTATCCAAGCCTTTTAAATTAAATAAATCTAGCTGGCCACGAAATTTTTCCAAGCCATAGGATTGCAATAATCGTACCGCCGGAATGTTCAAAGATTTCGCCAAGGCCCTATCGGCCTGCACTGCTCCGCTATAACGTTCATTGAAATTCTCAGGAGCATACCCCGCAATCTGTGTAGGTACATCGGGCACCAGCATTTGGGGCAGCAACTCACCCGCATCCAACATGGCCGCATACAAAAGGGGCTTAAGAATACTACCGGTACTACGGTTGGCCCGTACCATATCAATATCTTTTTCATGTTCCATATCCGTAGGTGTATTGCCTACATAAGAAATCACCTTTCTGGTTTTTACCTCCATCACCAAAACAGCGGCATTGTGCAACTGTTGCTGTCTCAACAGGCTATAGTGCCTATCTAAAATGGCATTAATGGTTTTCTGAAGCTCTTTATTTATTGGCGTCACAATTTTCTTCCCCTTCTCTTTTTTTGCCATATACTGTACCAAATGAGGCGCCACATTGGGCAATGGAAACGGCTTTTTTGGTAGTTCCTCCAACAGGGAAAGCTTATAGACAGTACTATCTATATGATTGTTCTTCAACAATTTCTTTAGCAGTCTATTCCTTTTATCCAGTAATTTTTGCTGGTTCTTCCCAGGGTATATCAAACCCGGAGCATTGGGCAGCACCGCCAAAGTTGCCGCCTCGGCCCAAGATAATTGATGGGGCTGTAAACCAAAATAACGCCAGGAAGCAGCTTCCAAGCCTACAACATTGCCCCCGTACGGGGCATGACTGGCATAAAGTTTTAGAATATCCTCCTTGGACAAACGCAATTCCAACCTTGTTGCCAAGATTAATTCTTTTGCCTTTTCCCAATAGGAACGTTTTTTATGATGGCGTGATATCCTGATCAACTGCTGGGTAAGGGTACTGCCTCCCCTAACGGTTCTTCCTGCAACAATATTGGCCATTAATGCCTTGGCAATGGAAACTGGGTTAAAACCTGGATGCCAATAAAAATAAGCATCCTCAAAATTCAATGTGCAGATTTTAAGCTTGTAGGGCAGGCTATCCAAAACAGGAAATCGCCATTGCCCGTCATCTGCAATTACCGCTCCCAAAAGTTGTCCCGATCCACTTTGTACCACCGTTGCGTGGGGAGACGTGAACAGCTGTTTTGGCAAACAGAAATAATACGCCCCCAACAACACCAAAAGAACAAGTATCTTTTTAGGGTGCGCACTGAGCTTTCTGCCCCATTTGGAAAAAGTAGACATGCGTTTTTTTGGGCCCTTATCCATTCTAAAATTTATAATTACTGCTGTAGAACATCTGGAAGCCTTTACACTATTTTACGTCCTAATAGGTTGCCCGCAATAAAAAATCCAACCCTTATTTCCACAACAGCCCTAAAACTTGGCAACCACCCTAAAGATTACAAACTTTAATTATACTTCCAGGGGGAGGGAACTACGGCTGCTGGGATTGTGAAATCCTTACCTTATATACTCTTTTTCTACAAAATAGCTCACCAGGGCCTCTTTCATTAAAACCGATTGCTCTCCTGCCTTCAAGGGCGGCAACTCTTCCTTTACGGTATAATGCGGCCAACCATCCTCATCAAAAAAATCAAATTCATAATAACCATAGGGTTCCAACAACCTACATATTGCAATATGCATTAGATTTAATTTCTCATCCTTCTTAAAGCTTCTATGAAGCTGTCCCAATTCCTGTACGCCCACTAAATAGATTATGGCATCAAGTTCCATGGGGTCGTTATCTGCAAATTGGGAGGACAGTTTAGTGACCAATTCTTCCCATCTCTCTTTTAATTGTGTATCTCTCGACATAGTAGTTTAAGCTAATTTAGTTCTGATGCTCCTCTCGTTTATTGAAGCTTTCCAGAATTGTTCAAAGGTACAAATCAAAGTTCTATATTTGTCAAAAGACTTTTGTTATGGGCGTATTGGATACTATATTGGGGCTAATGTTAATTTATGGTCTGTACAAGGGAATTAGAAATGGTCTTTTTGTAGAATTGGCCTCCCTTGTTGCCTTGATTGCCGGACTCTATGGTGCCATTCATTTTTCCTACATTGTGGGGGAATATCTTTCTGAAAACATGAAATGGAACGAAAGATATATGAACACCATTTCTTTTATTAGCACCTTTATCCTAATAGTTTTGATTGTTACAATGGCAGGTAAATTATTGACCAAAATAGCCGATTTTGCCATGTTGGGATTACTAAATAGAATTGCGGGAGGCGTATTTGGCGCACTCAAGGTAGCCGTGGTCTTCGGTGCATTTTTGGTGTTCTTTGAAAAAAGCAACAACCAATTGGGTTTTGTAAAACAGGAATCCATAGATGAATCCAAATTATACACCCCGGTCAAAGAAATTGGTGCATTTATTTTTAATAAGGTATTAAAGGAAAGCAAAGGTATGGAAGGTGATCAGCCCCTTAATACGGACAAGAACACCTTCCTATAATTTAGCTATTACCACCTTGTCTGCCTACCCTTAAACTTCCGTCTTTGACCTTACAGTCCATAGGCGACTCCTATCAAAAAGGTACAACAGTAATTATGGGGTTTGGTCCAGCTTGCTGTAGGTGAAGGTCACATCTGTTTGTACGGGCACTCCGTTGACATCGGTAATAGTA
The DNA here is from genome assembly GCA_041582955.1 of Arenibacter sp. GTDB lineage: Bacteria > Bacteroidota > Bacteroidia > Flavobacteriales > Flavobacteriaceae > Arenibacter. The sequence continues at coordinate 568 of JBFHGV010000066.1, read as the reverse complement.
TAATTTGATGTCACTGAATAGGCGGATTTATCATCATTAAATACCACGTTCATATTTTGCACGCTACAATTACCTACCAAGCCCAATGAACCATTGGCAAGCTTCCAAGTACCTGTAATGGTTACCTTGTTGCTGCAGTCCGATGCATTTGAACCCTGTGAGTATTCATAGGCACGATCAGACCCAAAGGTATACTCGGCATCTTTGTCACAGGCCGCATATTGCACAAAGATATCCGTGTCCGGATTATCCTCATTATCATCTGTTAGGTCCACTTCCTCGCCTGCAAGTATGGCCGTTAATTGCCATGTACCCAATAAATTACTTTCTTCTTCCACCAACGATCCGGTAAAATCCTCTGGGCATTCAATACTATTATCCGTGCTGCACCCGCTAAGCATGCTACCCAATAGTACTGTTCCAAAAATCATAAATTGAATTCCTTTTTTCATGTGATATCTTATTTTTTATATAAGAATGCAAAAAGTATAAAATGGTTGCGCCACGGAAATCCATTTTTTCATGATTTTTCCCTTCTATTTCTGTACCACTTCTACCCATTGGCCTT
>JBFHGV010000065.1:0-9283 GCA_041582955.1 Arenibacter sp. | reverse complement strand
TTAATTCCATAGCTTCTTGGTTGTTGAAAAAGCGTTATCATCAAATAGAACTTTTTTTAAAATATCCGGAGGAGGTACAGGATGAGGTATTACACCAATTATTGTCCATAGCGGAGGATACCGAAATAGGGAGGAAGTACGATTTTGAATCCATTAGCAGTTATGAAACCTTTGTGGAAAGGGTGCCCATCGTCTGCTATGAGGAAATAGAGCCTATGATTGAGCGCTCCAGAAGAGGGGAGCAGAATATTTATTGGCCCACCACTATTAAATGGTTTGCCAAGAGCAGTGGCACTACAAATGCCAAGAGCAAGTTTATTCCCGTAAGTTCAGAGGCCTTGGAAGATTGCCATTATAAGTCGAGCAAGGATTTATTGTGTCTGTATCTTAACAATAACGAAAACTCCCAACTGTTTACCGGTAAGAGTTTGCGGTTGGGGGGAAGTAAAGAGCTGTATCAGGACAACGGTACTTTCTTTGGGGATCTGTCCGCCATATTGATAGACAATATGCCCTTTTGGGCGGAATTAAGCAGCACGCCCAGTAATAAGGTGTCCTTGATGAGCGAATGGGAGTCCAAATTGCAGGCCATTATAAAGGAGAGTGTTCAGGAGAATGTAACCAGTTTGGCCGGGGTTCCTTCTTGGATGTTGGTGTTGTTGAACAACCTCTTGGAAGAAACAGGAAAAGAGCACCTATTTCAGGTATGGGAGAATTTGGAAGTATATTTTCACGGAGGGGTTAATTTTAGCCCCTACAAAGATCAGTATTCCCATTTGCTGCCTAGGAAAAATTTTAATTATTACGAGATCTATAATGCCTCGGAGGGTTTTTTTGCCATTCAGGATAGGAATAATGAGGAGGATTTATTGTTGATGTTGGATTACGGTATTTTTTATGAGTTTATACCTATGGAAACATATGGCACGGCAGAACAGACAACCCTGCCCTTGTGGAAGGTAAAGGTCAATAAAAATTACGCCGTGGTCATCACCACCAATGCCGGATTATGGCGGTATAAAATTGGAGATACGGTGCGTTTTACCTCGGTAGATCCCTATAGGATTAAAATTACAGGACGTACCAAGCACCATATCAATGTCTTTGGTGAGGAGCTGATCATAGAAAATGCGGAAGAGGCCCTTAGATCTATTTGTAAAAAAACAGGTGCGGAGATAATGGACTACACCGTAGCGCCAATATTTATGGAGGGTAGGGAAAAAGGTGCCCATGAATGGATTATAGAGTTTAGAAAGCCGCCCCAAGAACTGGCCTATTTTACTGAATTTCTAGACAATGCCCTAAAATCCTTGAATTCAGATTATGAGGCCAAACGCTATAACAATATTACCCTGAAACAACCTAAAGTGCACATAGCCAGGGAAAACCTCTTCTATGATTGGTTAAAATCCAAGGATAAATTAGGTGGGCAACACAAAATACCAAGATTGTCCAATAAAAGGGACTACATCGAGGAATTGCTTCAGATGAACAAATAAATGCGGAGATTTAGGATATAATTTACAATTTGCTATTAATAAACTACCCCCTTTAACTTTTAAACTTGAAGATTATGGCAAATAGATTAGTGATATTATCGGATATGTGGGGGGCTAAAAAAGGTCAGTGGATTACTTCCTATTTAGGGTATTTACAGCAGTACTATAAAATTACATTTTATGACTGTCAGCAATTGGCCGATATAAATTTGACCGTTGAAAGCCCAGAAAATTTAGAAAAGGCCTTTTTGGAAGAGGGAATAGATACAGCGGTGGCCCATCTACTTAAAAAAGAATATAAACGCAGTCATTATTTGGCTTTTGGAATTGGTGGTTCCATTGCCTGGAAAGCAGCCCTGGAGGGGTTGCCAATGAAATCGCTCTATGCTATTTCCAGTACCCGTTTGCGGATGGAGGAGCAAAGGCCAAAAAAAGGCGATATTAAATTGCTTTACGGGAATAATGATGAATTTAAGCCCTCGGAAAATTGGTCACGCGAAATGGGTGTGGAAATGGAATCAATCAAAAAATTTGGGCATAGCCTCTATACCGACGAAAAAATAATAGGTAAGGTTAGCTTGGATCTGCTAAGTAAGATGATGAAAAAGAAATCGGTTGCCTAAGACCGAAGATAATGCTACTTAGCTTTAAATACGATAACATAAGGGATTAAAAAACTAAAAGCAGTCTTAAGAGACTGCTTTTAGTTTTTTAATGGTTTCGAAAGACAATTTCTCTTCCGCATAAGGCTTGGTGACCTTAAATTCTGTTTGCCCTGAACTAGGGAACTCAAACATGGCATCTGTAAAAATAGCCTCGCATAGGGAACGCAATCCTCTTGCACCCAGCTTATATTCTATGGCCTTGTCAACTATATAGTCCAGTGCCTGATCTGTTATCTTAAAGGAGATATCGTCCATTTTAAACAATTTTTCATATTGTTTTATGATGGCATTTTTGGGTTCGGTTAAAATGGCCCTTAGTGTTTTCTTGTCCAACGGATTCATATGGGTTAGCACTGGAAGCCTACCGATAATCTCCGGTATTAATCCAAACTCCTTAAGGTCCTTAGGTACAATGTATTGCAAAATATTTTCATTGTCTACCTTTTCTTCTGCTTTGGACGCGCTATAGCCTACGGCCTGCATGTTAAGCCTTTTGGTTATATGTCTTTCAATTCCGTCAAAGGCACCTCCTGCGATAAACAATATATTCTCTGTATTTACTTCAATGAACTTTTGATCGGGATGCTTTCGGCCTCCCTTGGGCGGCACATTTACAACCGTACCTTCCAAAAGCTTTAATAAGCCCTGTTGTACCCCTTCACCAGAAACGTCCCTGGTAATGGAAGGGTTATCGCTCTTACGGGCAATTTTATCAATCTCATCAATAAAAACAATACCGCGTTCCGCCTTTTCCAGATTGTAGTCTGCGGCCTGAAGTAGACGGGTAAGAATACTTTCTACATCCTCACCAACATAACCGGCTTCGGTAAGAACTGTGGCGTCAACAATGGCCAAAGGTACATTTAGCATTTTTGCTATGGTTTTTGCCATCAAGGTTTTTCCTGTTCCTGTTTGGCCTACCATTACAATATTACTCTTTTGGATTTCTATATCATCGTCCTTTCCCTTTGGTTGAAGAAGTCTTTTATAGTGGTTGTATACCGCAACGGACATTACTTTCTTAGTTCGGTCCTGTCCAATGATAAAGGTATCTAGGAAGTCCTTTATTTCCAATGGTTTTTTTAGGGTAAGTTCAGAGGAAAGGTCATTGTTTTTTGTCTGTTTGGATTCCTCTGCCACAATTCCGTGGGCCTGCTCTATGCAACGGTCACATATATGCGCATCCAGACCGGCGATCAATAAGTTGGTCTCCGGTTTCTTTCTTCCACAAAAAGAGCATTCTAAATTTTCTTTTGCCATATCATTTTATCACTTTCAATAATTCTTATGAAATAATCCGCAGATTGGCCCCTATTAAGGGGGTGCAAACCGGATTAGTTCAAATCTTTTAGTCGGGCTTAGTCTCTTTCCCTTACTAGGATTTCGTCAATCATTCCATAATCCTTGGCTTCGTTGGCCCTCATCCAATAATCCCTGTCACTGTCATCACTAACTTTCTCTATGGTCTGTTCGGAATGTTTTGCAATTATTTGGTAAAGCTCGTCCTTCAGTTTTAGGATTTCCCTAGCGGTTATCTCTATATCACTGGCCTGTCCTTGGGCACCTCCCAATGGCTGATGGATCATTACCCTGGAATGGGTAAGGCCACTGCGTTTTCCTTTTTCACCTGCACACAATAAAACAGCGCCCATAGAGGCGGCTATCCCTGTACAAATGGTAGCTACGTCGGGCTTAATGAACTGCATGGTGTCATAGATTCCCAAGCCTGCGTAAACACTACCGCCAGGTGAGTTAATGTATATTTGAATGTCCTTGGAGGCGTCCGTGCTTTCCAAAAACAACAGCTGTGCTTGTACTATGTTGGCCACCTGGTCATTGATACCTGTTCCCAGAAAAATAATTCTATCCATCATTAGTCGGGAAAAAACATCCATTGCTACGGCATTGAGTTGTCTTTCTTCAATAATGTTCGGAGTAAGGTTGGTAGGGTACATACTACTTAATATATTATCGTAATACATGCTATTGATACCCTGGTCTTTAATAGCGAAGTTTTTGAATTCTTTCCCGTAATCCATATTTTAAATCAATGTTTTTATAAGATAAAAAAAGTGTCGAAAGAAAATCGATCGACACTGTAAATATACTTATTTTTGGTGAAACAAAGCTTTTATAGCTGTATAGGTAGCTTATTTAAAAGGTATTGTTTTACAGTTTTTAACTAGCCGTAAACTTCTTTGACGAAGTCTTCGTAAGTAACTTCCTTCTCCTTTAAATTGGCTTTTTCCTTATAAAGGGTCAATAGCTTTTGGCTCATTAATTGCTCGGACAATCTTTTAACCTCATCTTGGTTAGAAAGTACCCTTGCCGCAATATTGTCCAATTCTTCCTCCTTAGGGTCTAATTGTCCAAATTGGGCCATTTGCTGTTTTATGAAGCCTTTTGCAAAGTCCTTTAGCTCTTCAAATTGGATCTCGATACCGTTTTCTTGTATAATTTTACCCTCAATTAATTGGTAGCGTAGGCCTTTTTCAGATTTTTCAAATTCTTCATTGGCCTCTTCGTCGGTCAATGGCTTTTCACCTGTAGTTTGAATCCATTTGGTCAGAAACTCGGTAGGTAGGTCAAACTTGATGTTTTCAATAAAATGCTCGGTCACATCATTTAATAACTTCTGATCCGATTGCTGTTCAAATTGTTTTTCAGAATCTTCCTTGATTCTATCTTTAAGCTCTTTTTCGGAAGTAACTACGTCTGCTCCAAATAGTTTGTCATAAAGCTCTTGGTTTAATTCAGCAGGCTCTTTTTCGTTGATTTCCTCAATGGTGAAGGTAACCTCAATCTCCAAAGTCTCCGATTTCTCGGCGTCAATACCCAAGGCGCTTCCCAATAAATGGTCCTCCTTAAAAAGGCCTTTGGTGTTAAGGGTTACTTCATCACCAACCTTTTTGCCCAATAGGCTTTCCAGAGCTTTCTTGCTCTTGATTTTTTCAATCTCGATAACGGTCTTATTGTCTATTTCCTCAGCCTCATTCTTGAAGACACCGTTTACTTCGTCCTTTTTGCTAACCTCAGTTTTGCTGATAAGCTTTCCGTATTGCTTCTGTATGCGCTCTACTTGCTCATCGATCATTTTTTCGTCGGCAACGATCTTGTAGTGGGTTATAGCTTTTTTAGACTTGAGGTCTACCGTAAAACTTGGAGCTAGCCCTAATTCAAACTCAAAGGAAAATTCCTCGGAATCCCAATTAAAGTTATCCTGTTGTTTGGGTAGTGGATTCCCTAGAACATCTAACTTTTCTTCTGTAAGATATTTGTTGAGATTGTCCTGTAAAAGTTTATTCACCTCATCGACCAAAACAGCTTTTCCGTATTGCTTCTTGATCAATCCCATAGGAACCTGTCCTTTTCTAAAACCTGGGATGTTAGCTTGTTTTCTGTAGTCCTTTAATATTGTCTCTACCTTATCTTGGTAATCCTCCTTGGTAACCGCAACTTTTACTACTGCATTTAGTTCGTCAATCTGCTCTTTAGTGATGTTCATTTCTATATCTAATTTTACTAAAATAAAATGGGATGCAAAAGTACTACATTTTCTTATCCCCAACAAGTTTTTAAATTACTGAATGTCAAAAAGGTAACTTGGTTTTATTTGTCGTCATTTAGAAATGAATATAATATGGATTGTAGAAAGGACAACAAAAGGCTAAAAAGGAGCGCCCACCAAATGTTGGTGACCTGAAAACCATCTACCAAGCTGTCTGCCAAAAGTATAATTATGGCATTGATAATCAGTAGGAACAGTCCTAAGGTGAGGATGGTGACGGGCAAGGTGAGGATAATTAGAATAGGCTTAACAATAAAATTCAATAAGCTTAAAACAATGGCGACTATGATGGCCGTAGTATAGGAGTCTACCCCAACGCCGGGTAAAATTTTTGCCAGTACAACAACGGCTAACGCGCTGAGGAGTATTCGTAAAATTAAATTCATAGGATTAAATTTAAGGGTTATATAGGTTAAAGGGCAGGTGTCTCTCCCTTTTCTAAAAATAAACAAATAATTTATGCTCTAAAAAGTATTTTTGAGTAAGCGTTTCCCAATGTGTTATGCCAATGTTTTTTTGCTTACTGTATAAACCGAGCCGATTTTTCAAAAAACTGAAGAGGGTTTTCTGCGTGCAACCAATGTCCGGCATTGTCAATGGTTTCAATAGTGGCAAGAGGAAAATGTCGCTTTACGGCCGGGAGGTCTTCGTTATTGATATATTCCGATTTATCTCCCCTCAAAAAAAGTGTAGGGCCACTGTAACTGTCCGTAGATCCAATATTCTCACCTACTTCTTCCATTTTTTCACTTAATACCTTTAGGTTGAACCTAAAATCGAGCACACCTTTTTCTTTCCAGTATAGGTTTTTTAGTAAAAACTGGCGAATTCCCAGATTGGGGATGTAGCGGGATAGTTGCTGGTCGGCTTCAGATCTACTCTTAATGGTGTCTATGTTTATGGCATTGAGTCCGTTTATTATATCCTGATGGTGTGGGGGGTAAAATTTTGGAGCTATATCGGCAACCAAGAGTTTATGGGTCATTTTGGGGTAGCGACAGGCAAAGAGCATGGCAGTTTTTCCTCCCATGGAATGACCTAGGATTACTGCCGGTGGTATCTTGTGTCCCTCCAGATAATTTTTTAGATCCTCTGATAAAAGGTCGTAATTGAAATTGGGGGAATGGAAGCTTTTGCCGTGGTTCCGAAGATCCAGCAAATGTACCTCAAAACCAAGGTCCGCATATTTAAGCCCCATGGATTTCCAATTATCGGACATGCCTAGGAAACCATGTAAAATAACCAAGGGTTTGCCTTCCCCTATAATATTGGAGTGTGGTAGCTGCATTATTTTAATTTGTTTAGATACATGTTGATGACGTTTTCCAAACCTAAATAAAGGGACTCGCAGATGAGGGCGTGGCCAATGGAGACTTCCAATAAATGGGGAACATTCTCTTTGAAAAATTTTATATTTTCCAGGCTAAGGTCATGTCCTGCATTAAGGCCCAGCCCTAATTTTTGGGCCGCCTCGGCCGCTTCTGTGAAGGCTTTTATCCCATTTTTGTTTCCTTTTGCATATTCCATGGCAAAGCTTTCCGTGTAGAGCTCTACACGATCGGTACCGGTCTTGGCAGCTCCTTCTATCATCTTAATATTGGCATCCACAAAAATAGACGTTCTAATGCCGTTGCTTTGGAAAGTGCTTATTACCTCTTGTAGAAAGGATTTGTTGTTTATGGTGTCCCAACCGGCATTGGAGGTAATGGCGTCAATGGCATCGGGGACAAGGGTCACTTGGGTGGGTTTTACCTCCAAAACAAGATCCATAAACTTTTTTATAGGATTTCCTTCTATGTTGAATTCGGTTTTTACGATCTTTTTTAGGTCTCTGGCGTCTTGGTACCTTATGTGTCTTTCATCTGGTCTGGGGTGTATAGTTATGCCCTGTGCTCCAAAATCCTCAATATCTTGGGCTGTTTTTAGCAGGTCCGGAACGTTTCCTCCACGCGAATTTCTTAATGTTGCAATTTTATTTACATTAACGCTAAGCTTTGTCATAGGGCTTTAATATGTTTATAAAAACAAAAATACAAATTAGGCATGCCTTTTGCAGTTTTTATTGTGAAGAATTCATTTTTCAACCCCTGTTTTGTTCCTTGGGAGGTTAAAAGAAAATAGCCTTTGGTGTTATTGGTCCAGGATTGGTTTTGGGGTATTGATAAATTGGATGGACAGATTTTTAGTAGGCCATAAAAGATGTCACCTTTGGTAATAATACTTTGAAAGATTGGGGTTCTTCGAAATTTTTATTAGTATTTTGCGTTATAATTGAAGCTATGAACATTCAAAACAACATAATTGACACGTTGCCAATTTTTAAAGTGGAGGATTCCTTGGAAAAAGTGGTCCAATTCTTTGAAGGCTCTACCTATTCCCATATAGCAGTTATGGAGAAGGGGGTTTTTGCCGGTGTTTTGGGTAAGGATGACCTAGATAATTTTGAGACGGATAAAAAAATTGAGGATCACCGATACAGCTTGGAAACTTTTTTTGTGCTCAAGGAAACCTCGTGGTTAGATGTGTTGGAGGTATTTTCCGGTAACGATGCCAACCTTTTGCCAGTACTGGGTGATGAGGGGAAAGTACTGGGTTATTATGATCTGATTGATATTGTAGATCGATTTATAGATACACCATTTTTTACGGAACCTGGTGGTATTTTAGTATTGGCTAAAGGGGTCAAGGATTACTCCTTTAGTGAGATCGCTCAAATTGTGGAGAGCAATAATGTGAAATTGTTAGGAGGTTTTATCACTGATATGAGAAATGATGTGGTTCAGATTACCATTAAAATAGGTACTTCCCATTTAAACGAGATAGCACAGTCTTTTAGGAGGTACAACTACACTATATTGTACGGAAACAAGGATGATCAGTTTTTGGAGGATTTGAAGCAGAGGTCCGATTATTTGGATAAATACCTAAACGTATAACTCCTATGAAGGTTGCCATTTACGGATTAACTTGCCAGAACAATACCTTGGAATACATTCTGGAACTACTGGATGAGCTAAACAAGGAAAGCGCAGAAATTTATTTCGAAAAAGATTTTTACCAACTTATTTTAGAGGAGCAGGATGTGGGGGGCTTTCCCACTTTTACGGAGTCCAGTGGTCTGGATACCACTTTTGATATGTTTGTAAGTTTCGGGGGTGATGGCACTATTTTAAGGGCCACAACCTTTGTAAGGGATTTAGATATTCCTATAGTAGGGGTGAACACTGGAAGGTTGGGGTTTTTGTCTACTTTTAAAAAGGAAGATGTGCGGAAGGTGGTGAAGGAATTTGTTGCCGGGGCTTATACCATTGTGGAAAGGAGCTTGGTGGAGGTGAGCTCGGATTCCGATATCCCCGAATTTGAAACTTTAAATTTTGCCCTTAACGAGATCACCGTTAGTAGAAAGGATACCACTTCCATGATTACCGTGGAGACCCATCTAAATGGGGAGTATCTAACCTCTTATTGGGCAGATGGTTTAATTGTGGCCACGCCAACCGGGTCTACCGGGTATTCCCTTAGTTGTGGAGGTCCAGTTATAGCTCCTATGG
>JBFHGV010000064.1:0-9469 GCA_041582955.1 Arenibacter sp. | reverse complement strand
GACCTTTTCTTGGTTGCAGCCCAAGAAGAAGTATGATTTGGATACCAATACCAATGGTGAGCATAGGGCTTTTGTGGTTACCGGATTGTACGAAGAGGTTTTTCCAATGGATATTTACCCTTTACAGCTTCTAAAGGCTTGTATGGTAAAAGACTTGGATGAAATGGAACAGTTGGGTCTTTATGAAGTGGCCCCTGAAGATTTCTCACTCACAGAATTTATTTGCATCTCTAAACAGCCCCATCAGCAGATTATTAGGGAAGGGTTGGATTTATTATATAAAGAAATAGGATAAAAGATGAGCTTAAAAAATAATTTGCATAATTTAAAGGAGAAGTATAAGGGCAAGAAAATGGCCCCTGCATTCAATGCTATCCATACTTTTTTGTATGCTCCTAATGAGACTACCCATTCTGGTTCACACGTGCGTGTGGTAGATGATTTAAAGCGTACCATGAACACGGTGATCATGGCTTTGGTGCCTGTGCTTATATTTGGGATATTCAACGCCGGTTATCAGCATTATGCGGCCGTTGATGCGGCCAATGGTGTGGTTAGGCAAGCTTCCTTATTTGGAAACTTTTTAACCTGGGACAACTTTATTATGGGGGCATGGACCGTATTGCCCTTGGTAATTGTTTCCTATGTGGTTGGACTTGCGGTTGAGTTTTTGTTTGCCGTGATCAAAGGACATGAGGTAGAGGAGGGTTATTTGGTTACCGGTATGTTGGTTCCATTGATCGTACCTGTAGATACCCCATTGTGGATGTTGGCTGTAGCCGTAGTATTTGGTGTTGTCATCGGTAAAGAAGTGTTTGGTGGTACGGGAATGAATATTTTAAATCCGGCCCTTACTATTAGGGCGTTTTTGTTCTTTGCTTATCCTACATGGATGAGTGGTGATAAGGTTTGGGTTCATCAGGCGGTTGAAAGGGCCGGTGGTCCTGATGCTATTTCTGGAGAAACTGTTTTAGGTTTTCTTGCTCAAGGAAAAAGTACCGAAATGAGCTATTCTGTTGCCGATATGTTTTTTGGGTTTATTCCGGGATCGGTAGGGGAAACTTCTACTATTCTTATACTCTTGGGTGGACTTTTCTTGATATACAGTAAAATTGCAAGTTGGAGAATTATGGTGAGCGCCGTTGTAGGGGCTTTGGTCATGGGACTTATTTTTAATGCAGTGGTAGACGCTGGGATAATAACAGAGACTAGTAAATTTTATGAATTAATGAATTTCACCTTCTGGCAGCACTTGCTTGTTGGAGGTCTGGCCTTTGGTATAGTCTATATGGCTACCGATCCTGTAACGGGTGCTCAAACCAATAAAGGGAAATGGTTTTATGGATTCTTCATCGGATTTATTTCAGTTTTGATCAGGGTGTTCAACCCAGCTTATCCAGAAGGAGTGTTCTTGGCTATACTGCTAATGAACGTTTTTGCTCCTACAATTGATCATTATGTGATAAGAGGAAATGTAAACAAAAGATTAAAGCGTGCTCAAAACGCTACCATTTTGCCTAGCGATGGTCAGGGAAAATCGGAAGAATTAAAAGCAGAAACAGTATAATTATGGCAGTTAATACAGAAAAAAATAGTTATACGGTAATCTTTGCCGTAGTAATGGTGGTTATTGTGGGGACACTATTGGCATTTTTTGCCTCCTCACTGAGCGGTAAGATAAAGGAGAACGAAAGGCTGGAAAAACAGCAGAATATCCTTTATGCCATGGGTGTAAATGAAAACGAGGACGAGGGTAGTGTCAATTTTGTATCTACTGATAAGGTTGCCAGTGAATTTGATAAGTATATTAAGGAACAACTTGTTATTGAAGGTGATCAAATTACCGAAAACGATGAGGCTTATTTGATAGACCTTAAAAAGCAGGAAACTGCAGCCAAGGCCGGAAACACTAGAAAACTTCCTTTGTTCATTGGAGAGAAGGATGGTGAGAAATATTACATTATTCCCATGAGGGGTAAAGGTCTTTGGGATGCTATTTGGGGTTTTGTGGCACTGGATGACACGATGACCGTTCAGGGTGTGTTTTTTGATCATAAGGGAGAAACCCCAGGTTTAGGTGCAAATATTAAGCAGCGTTATTTTATGGACGACTTTAAAGGGGAGTCTATACTTGACGGAACTGAATATGCAGGAATAGCTGTTGCCAAAGGTAATAACGATCCTACCAACGAAATCAAGGACGATAACGAAGTTGATGCTTTGGCCGGAGCAACTATTACTGGTGATGGCCTGTCCGCAATGATCAAAGAAAGCGTAAACCTTTATAAATCCTATTTGGAAACCATAAGAACTAATAAATAAACAATGGCACTAATTTCAAAAAAAGATGCAAATCTTATATTAGATCCATTAGCGGATAACAACCCAATAACCATTCAGGTACTAGGGATTTGTTCGGCTTTGGCGATTACCGCAGAATTAAAGGCTTCTATTGTAATGGCCGTTTCCGTACTATTTGTAATGGGTGTGGGTAACGTGGTAATTTCGTTGATGCGAAATATTATACCCTCCAAAATTAGAATTATTGTACAGTTGGTTGTGGTAGCAACACTGGTAATTATAGTGGATCAGGTTTTAAAGGCTTTTGCCTATGAGCTTAGTAAAACACTTTCGGTTTTCGTGGGGCTGATTATTACAAACTGTATCATTATGGGACGTTTTGAAGCTTTCGCCTTGGCCAATGGAACATGGAGGTCCTTTTTGGACGGAATTGGGAATGCAGCAGGTTATGGGGTAATATTGGTTATCATTGGATTCTTTAGGGAGTTATTGGGTTCTGGCACCCTGCTTGGTTATAAAGTATTGGGAGATCCTATTGAAAAAACAGGATTGTACGCTATTGGCTATGAAAACAACGGATTTATGTTGTTGTCTCCAATGGCCCTTATCGTGGTAGGACTTATAATCTGGGTACAGCGTTCAAGGAACAAGGCGTTAATAGAAGAAAACTAGTAGTCACAATAAGAATAGAATGTTATGTTAGAACATGTAGAATTATTTTTTAAATCCATATTCATTGATAATATGGTGTTTGCCACGTTCTTAGGAATGTGTTCTTATCTTGCCGTTTCTAAAAAAGTGACTACAGCCGTAGGTCTTGGTGCAGCGGTGATATTTGTACTCGCTGTAACGGTTCCTTTAAATTGGTTGTTGGATCAGTATTTGTTGAGAGATGGGGCATTGGTCTGGTTAGGACCAGAATATGCAGATTATAACCTTAGCTTTTTGTCCTTCATACTTTTTATTGCGACCATTGCTACCATGGTACAGTTGGTTGAAATAGTAGTGGAGAAATTTTCACCTGCACTGTACAACTCGTTGGGAATATTTTTGCCCTTAATTGCGGTAAACTGTGCTATTTTGGGTGGATCCTTGTTTATGCAATCAAGGGATATTCAATCTTTGGGATTGGCTTTTAATTATGGTCTTAGCTCTGGAATTGGTTGGTTTTTGGCAATTTTGGCCATTGCAGCAATACGCGAAAAAATCAGATATTCCAATGTTCCGGCACCATTAAGGGGGCTGGGAATAACCTTTATTACTACCGGACTTATGGCAATAGGTTTTATGAGTTTTGGAGGAATGTTGACAGGCGGTGATGAAGCCCCTAAAGAGGGAGAAGAAAACACTGTTCAGAAGACGGAAGAAGAAAAAATTATCGAGGAGGCCAAAGAGAATACGGTTTCGTATAATAACGCTATAATAAACGAGTAGAAATGATTTTAGCTACAAGCACAATTGGAACAATAGTAATAACGGTAGTTGCCTTTATGGTATTACTTTTATTGTTGGTAGCACTATTGCTATTTACCAAAGAAAAATTATCACCATCAGGACCCGTTACCATTACAATTAATGGTGAGAAGAAAATAGAGGTTGGCTCTGGAGGTTCCTTATTGTCTACCTTGGGTAATAAGAAAATATTTTTGCCTTCTGCATGTGGAGGAGGTGGAACCTGTATTCAATGCGAATGTCACGTATTGTCCGGAGGAGGAGAGGCGTTGCCAACAGAAACTCCGCATTTCTCTAAAAAGGAATTAAATCACGGTGCACGTTTGGCTTGCCAGGTAAAAGTAAAGCAGGATATGGAGATTACCATACCTGAAGAGGTATTTGGTATTAAAAAATGGGAAGGTACTGTAGTTCGTAACTATAATGTGGCGTCCTTTATCAAGGAATTTGTTGTTGAAATTCCGGAAGACATGGATTACAAGGCTGGAGGGTATATCCAAATTGAAATTCCTGCCTGTGAGGTAAAATATTCCGATATTGATATTACAGCACACCCAGAAGAGCATGAGACGCCCGACAAGTTTCAGGCAGAATGGGATAAGTTTAACTTATGGCCTTTGGTGATGAAGAACCCAGAAACCGTGGAAAGGGCTTATTCAATGGCATCCTATCCTGCAGAAGGAAGGGAGATAATGCTGAATGTGCGTATCGCTACGCCACCTTGGGATAGGGCTAAGAACGGTTGGATGGATGTTAATCCAGGAATTGCATCATCCTATATTTTCAACCTTAAGAAGGGTGATCCTGTTACTATTTCCGGACCTTATGGTGAATTCTTTATCAATGAGTCCGATTCTGAAATGTTGTACGTTGGTGGAGGAGCCGGAATGGCCCCAATGAGATCTCACCTTTACCACCTTTTCAAAACCTTAAAGACCAATAGAAAAGTGACTTATTGGTATGGTGGTAGGTCTAAAAGAGAATTATTCTATTTAGATCACTTCTATCAATTGGAGAAAGAAGTCCCTAACTTTAAGTTTTATCTTGCTTTGTCAGAGCCTCTACCAGAGGACAACTGGAAAGTAAAGGAAAACATTGATGCTCCCGGTGATGGTTTTGTTGGCTTTATTCATAATTGTGTAATAGAGCACTACTTGGACCATCATGAGTCTCCAGAGGATATTGAACTTTATTTCTGTGGACCTCCATTGATGAACAAGGCGGTGCAAAAGATGGGAGAGGACTTTGGTATCCCTGATGAGCATATTAGATTTGATGATTTTGGAGGTTAACAATCAAGCTCTAAAAAGATAAGGCCTTCTAGGTCCAATATAAAAGACCTGTCAGCTTTAAAAACTTGACAGGTCTTTTTATTTAATAAATTTTGGAGATTGAATATAGAATCTGAAATTAAAGAGTTAAAAGAAATGAGTAAACCTTTAACAGATCAAGAATTGCACAATTTGGCAATGAATATTGTAGGTAAGCAGTTGGAAGCAGATGGGTTTGAGTTTATGGGTGTTAATAGTAAACCCAAAAAAAATCCTCAGTTTGTTTGTCTAAAAAATAAAAAACTGCACTTCATTGTGGTCAGGAGTGTGGCCTATCCCAACGATCCCAAAGATTACGATGTCTTCCTTATGAAGAAAATCAAGGACCATGCCCAGAAACAAAATGCAGAAGCCTATTATGCTGGAGTGGGCTTGTATAATGCCGAGGATAGGAATTTACCGGTTTATTTAAACGAAGCTTATATCTTGGAATATGATGGACTTATTAAAGTATAGATTTTTCGCTGTTTCACTTTGTCTTGTTATCATCATTTTTTTAGGTTGTAGGTCCAATGGCGATGTATGGGTGAAAAACCACAGTAGTGGTGGAGCTTTGGGAACCTCCTATAGCATTATTTACTTTGCTAAGGCGGAATTGGACTATGAAAAAGATATAGATTCTGTTTTTCAGGCCATGAACCGTTCCATGTCTACATATGTGCCTACTTCCGATATTTCCAAAATTAACCAAGGCGATGCTACAATTGTGGTAGATAAGATGTTCCAAGAAGTTTTTGGCCTGTCTGCCAATGTCTATAAGGAAACAGATGGCTATTTTGACCCTACTGTTGGTACGTTGGTCAATGCTTGGGGATTTGGGCCGGGAAAAGAGCTGAAAATGGATAGTATTAAGGTAGATAGTCTGCTGGATTTCGTAGGTTTTGATAAGGTTGAATTGACCTCAGATAATAGGATCAATAAGGCCAACCCAAATATCTATTTCGATTTTAATGCCATTGCCAAGGGATATGCTGTGGACAGAATAGCGGTTTTATTGGAAAATAAAGGTATTACAGATTATTTAATAGAAGTAGGAGGGGAGCTGGTGGCCAAGGGAGAGAATAGGATTAAGGATAAAAAATGGGTCGTGGCTATTGATGACCCTATGATGGGTACTGTAAGGACGTCTAGAAGAACGGTGTATATGAAAAATGTTGCCATGGCTTCTTCCGGTAATTACAGGAAATTTAAGGTAGATCCGGCAACAGGGGAGAAGTATGTGCATACCATAGATCCCAAATCCGGTTATACTAAAAACTCCAACATTCTGGCGGCTACCGTTATGGCCAATACATGTGCTAAAGCAGATGCCTTTGCTACGGCATTTATGGCTATGGATTTGGAGAAATCCATGGAGATACTTACCGGGAATACGGAATTGGAGGGGTATATTGTCTATTTGGATGCAGCGGGCGAGGTCATGGAATTTATGACCCCTGGATTTAAGGCTAAAGTTATTGAGTAGTTACTTTGAAACTATGGGGATTATTTCCCCCTTGGCCAAGCGATACCTTTCCACGTCTTTTGCAGGCAATTTTTTGGTGTAATCTACCTCACTTACCTTAAAACCTATTGTCCTGAGCTTGTCAAAATAATCCCGCCCATAAATGCGTACATGATCATATTGCCCAAATATTCTGGCCCTTTCTTTTTTGTCCGTAATGCTATTGTCTTCAAATGTCTCTGATCTGTTTAGGTCTTGTGGAATTTGAAATACGCCCCATCCTCCAGGTTTTAGTACCCGGTATAGTTCTTTCATAGCCATGGTATCGTTCGGTATATGCTCTAATACGTGGTTGCAAAGTATAACATCATAAGAATTGTCGGGGAAAGGAAGGTTGCAAATGTCGGCCTTGACATCGGCCAAGGGTGAATTTAAATCGGTGGTGGTATAATTTATGTTTTTTAGTTTTTTAAATCTTTTATAAAAAGCTTGTTCTGGGGCAAAGTGAAGTACACTTAAGTTATCCTTGAAAAAATTGGTTTCATTCTGTAAATAGATCCACAAAAGTCTATGACGTTCCAAGGATAGGGTAGAGGGGGAGAGTACATTTTCACGTGGATGTTCGTATCCATAAGGTAAAAAGGCCTTGAATGATTTTCCATCTATTGGGTCGGTGTAGCGCTTGCCACGCATGCTAAATGCCAGTATTGGCCTAACCCAATAACTTATTTTTATTAGAATGGGCCTAGGGATGGCATTTAGGAAGTATTTAAATAATTTTTTCAAACCGTATATATCGTATTCACTGCGGGGTTGTTGGTTATGCCATTAGGAATAGTGTGACAACAGTGTAGACCGAAAAAAAATGTAGGGTTTGGTTTGCTGTCTAAGATGAAATTGTTGGTGAAATATTAAAATCAAAACAGCCCTAGGGAGTGGGCTGTTTTTTGTTTTAAAGGACCAATGCTTTTTGTCTAAACTCGGCTTCCTCATCACTTTCTATACCCAATGCCTCATATATATAGGCAAATGTAGATAGTATTTCTGGCTTGCCGTTCACTATGGCTACATCGTGTTCAAAGTGGGCGCTTGGTTGTCCGTCTGCTGTAAGAATGGTCCAACCATCCTTTAATTGTTTTATCCTGTGGGTTCCCATATTGGTCATAGGCTCAATGGCCACAACCATTCCTTCAATAAATTTCTTTCCCCGACCGCGCTTACCGTAGTTGGGCATTTCCGGATCTTCATGCATTTCCCTGCCAAGTCCGTGACCTACCAATTCCCTTACCACTCCGTAACCATGACTTTCGGTAAATTTTTGAATGGCATAACCCACATCTCCAACTCTGTTCCCTACTTTAAATTCCCTGATTCCTACATATAGGGATTCCTTGGTTACCTGAAGTAATTTTTTTATTTCAGGAGAAACTTCACCTACTTCAAATGTATAGGCGTGGTCGCCATAAAATCCATTTTTTAGGGCACCGCAATCAATAGAAATAATATCGCCTTCTTCCATTGGCGTGTCGTTGGGAATACCATGGACAACCTGGGAATTGGGGCTCATACAAAGGGAATTGGGGAAGTCGTACAAGCCCAAAAAACCTGGTTCCGCACCATGATCCCTGATAAATGTCTCCGCTAAGGCATCCAATTGTAATGTGGTAACACCGGGTTTAACCTCACTGGCCAACATCCCCAAGGTTTTACTTACGATCAATGCACTTTCTCGCATTAATTCGATCTCCTCTAAACTCTTGATCTTTATCATAGAATGCAAATGTAAAACAATACTTTTAAACCTTCACCTGGTTAGAATGTTGGCCTATTTCATTTATTGTAGATATTGGTTAGACCAATGCCTTTCTTGTCATCAAATCAGGTTGTGGCACACCAATTAGTTTTAAGATAGTAGGAGCAATATCTCCCAAAACACCATCCTTGATACTTTTTAATTCATTGTCCACTAAAATTAATGGTACGGGGTTGGTGGTATGCGCCGTATTGGGACTGCCATCCGGATTCACCATGGTTTCGCAATTTCCGTGATCTGCAATGACCAAGGTGGTGTATCCGTGCTCCAGACCTGCCGATATTACGGATTCTGCACAACTGTCTACGGTTTCGCAAGCCTTGATGGCAGCATTCATATCTCCTGTATGACCAACCATATCGGGATTCGCAAAGTTAAGGCATACAAAATCTACTTCGCCCTTTTTCAGCTCCGGAATTATGGCGTCACGAATCTCATAGGCGCTCATCTCTGGTTTTAAATCGTAGGTAGCCACTTTGGGTGAAGGACATAGAATTCGTTCCTCACCATCAAAAGGGATCTCCCTTCCACCATTAAAGAAGAAGGTAACATGTGGATATTTTTCGGTCTCGGCGATCCTGATTTGCTTTTTATGGGCATTTGCCAGGGTTTCACCCAATGTATCCTTTATGTTTTCCTTGTCGTATACCACTTTTACCCCCTTAAAGGAGTCGTCGTAGTTGGTCATTGTT
Source organism: Arenibacter sp. (assembly GCA_041582955.1). Taxonomy (GTDB): domain Bacteria; phylum Bacteroidota; class Bacteroidia; order Flavobacteriales; family Flavobacteriaceae; genus Arenibacter. The sequence goes on along the minus strand of JBFHGV010000064.1, from coordinate 436 downwards.
ACATAGTATAGGTCTAATTTATGCATATTATGCTCATGCATATCTGCTTGGCTAAGTACTTGGGTAAGTTCCCTTCCCCTGTCTGTCCTAAAATTAAAAAAGATAACTACATCTCCATTTTTTATGACAGATTTGGGAGATCCTTGCTCATCGGTCAGCAAAAGAGGTTTTAAGAACTCATCCGTTATTCCAGATTCATAACTGGCCAATACGGACTCTTCTATATTGGCTGTTTTTTGGCCAACCCCATTAACTAATAGGTCGTACGCCATTTTTACCCGTTCCCATCTTTTATCCCTGTCCATAGCATAATACCTACCTATTACGCTGGCTAATTTTGCGTTTTTATCAGAACAGTATTCGTTTAAGGCATTAATGTAGCCCACCCCACTTTTAGGGTCAACGTCCCTACCATCGGTAAAGGCGTGAATATATG
>JBFHGV010000063.1:0-9530 GCA_041582955.1 Arenibacter sp. | reverse complement strand
TTACTTAAAATCCGCCTAACATTTAATAGTTGGGCATGCCGCAGTTGTTAATTGGCGAATTGCTTGTAAAAGGAGCTTATTTTAAGTTAACAGGTCTAAAGCAACTTACAGCTTTATATTGATATAGCTACTGCTTATGGCCGTCTATTTCAATAAATTTAGGGTTGTATACTTCTGCATTTCTCCGACTAGTTTTGCCAAAAAAGAGTGGGTATCTTCCGCCTATACAGTACCATTTATTGCCTGATTATATATTAGAATAAGGTTTCGAAAAGAATTTTAGGGATGTTTAATGATATTTTGCATTTTTTTTAAATAAGTCAAAAGTAATTCTATTTATTCGCTCTTTTAAGAGGTTTAGATTTTTGTGTTATTCTGGTTTTATAGTCTTCTTTTTATTTAAATCCTTTATTGGGTGTTATTTTTCTTCATCGAGGAACCTTAGTTCCGTATAGATATAAATCACAGGTGTGATGTATGTTTTGTTGTATGGTGTTTAATGTAGACATTATACATAGTTAATATGTGGCACTTGAATTTGTGCAATGTAACTTTCTTTATTGCCGGCCACTGTCATTTAATATTGTTGGTTTAGATTTCATCAGCTTATTATTTTCTTCAATAATTTTAATTAAAAGCAGGCATATCTTTAAAAATCGGTCTTTTATATGATTATTTAATATGAAATATTAGTTTCGTATAGTTTGTAAAAAGTTAATTATACTTTCGTAACATTATTTTTATGTAAAATATTTATTAATTTTTGTTGTTTATTATGATTCGACTTATTATATTGCAGTGAAATAATACTATATCTTACGAAATAGTATTTATTTAACACTTAGAAAGGAAGAACAACTTAAATTAACCAAAACTAGATAACTATGAAGAAAATTTTGATCTTTGCAATTTTCACACTTTGTGTTTCGCAAGTGTTTTCGCAAGAACGGTCGGTCTCCGGAACTGTGACCGATGCAAGTGACGGCACTCCCCTTCCGGGAGTGAATGTTATTATAAAAGGAAGCTCTACGGGAGTGTCGGCGGATTTTGATGGCAATTATACAATTAAGGTTCCCAATAATAATGTGTCCTTGGAATTTTCATACATAGGTTATGAAACTCAAACGGTAGCTGTGGGTTCCAGGTCGTTGATAAACGTTGCTATGAATACTTCGAGTACCGAACTTTCGGAAGTGGTTGTTACTGCCTTCGGAATAGAACGGGAAAAGAAGGCTTTGGGGTATTCGGCGCAGGAAATTGTCGGAGAATCTTTGACTGAAGCTAGGGAAGTAAATGTGGCCAATTCACTTAAAGGTAAAGTGGCTGGTGTTTTTGTTACTTCTAGCTCAGGAGGTCCAGCTGGCTCTACATTTGTCCAAATAAGGGGAAGTAGTTCTTTAAGTGGGAATAACCAGCCTTTATACGTGGTTGACGGGATTCCTATTAGTAACGATAACTTAAATCAAACTGATATTTTTGCCGGACGTGATTTTGGTGACGGTATAAAGGATATCAACCCGGATGATATAGCTACTATTTCTGTTTTAAAGGGCCCAAATGCGGCTGCTCTGTATGGATCTAGGGGGGCCAATGGTGTTATTTTAATTACTACTAAAAAATCCTCAGCCAAAAAAAGAATGGGTGTTACATACAATTCCAACACTACAATGGAAATGGTAAATATAATGCCTAAGTTTCAAAACAATTATGGTGTTGGGTATGATGATACTTTTGGATTTGGTACCGAAGTGTATGAGGGTGTTGAATATCCTGCTCAAGGCGGCGGTGTTGATAGTTGGGGAGGAAAGTTTGATGGTAGATTAGTGTTGATAAGGAGCCTTATAGATCTAGGTCCTGTTCCTTATTCCGCGCAGCCCAAGGATAATTTAAGGGATTTCTACAATGTGGGTAGTACATTGACCAATACAGTTGCGGTTGACGGTGGATCTGAGAAAATTAATTATAGGGTGTCCGCCTCCACTTTACATAATAAAGGTATAATTCCAAATTCCAAGTTTGCAAGGCAAACATTTACCGCAACTTTTGGGGCGGATGTTTCGGATAGGCTTCATATTGAAACAAAGGCGAATTTTATAAAAAGTGGTGCTGACAATAGACCAATTGTTGGTGTTTCTAGTGGTCGAAATGTAGCGGCAGCATTAAATTTAGTGCCAAGGAACATTGATCTTGCTTGGTTAGCGATGAATGGTGGTCGAAATGAGGATGGTAGCTACCGTAATTATAAGGGTGGAAGTCCCACAAATCCTTTTTGGCTGATCAATGAGGTAACCAGTGAGGATAATCGTGACCGTTTTGTGGGGCTATTGTCCGCTACCTATAAAATTACGGATTGGTTAAATATAATGGGCCGGATAGGTAGTGATAGTTATGTGGAAACACAACGTCAACAGTACAGTGCTGGTACCCCTGGTGGTTCCTATGTAAATGGTAGGGTGGATTTTGATACTTATAAGGTCAATGAATTAAATACGGATGTGCTCTTAACGGCAAGTGGAAAGCTTTCAAATGATTTTACGGGCTCACTTTCTTTGGGTGCCAATCAATTTAAACGGCGTTATGAAAGGTCGGCAACTATAGGGCAAAATATGAATATTCCAGAATTGTATACAATTGAAAATGCAGATTTGGTAATTCCCTCCTATTCCTTGATAAGAAAGGAAATTCAATCGGTGTTTATGACGGGGCAATTGGCTTATAAGAATTATGCCTTCCTTGATCTTACAGCAAGAAACGATTGGTCCAGCACCTTGGGTAACGGAAATTATTCTTTTATGTATCCTTCTGCGAGTTTGAGTTATGTGCTTTCAGATGCCTTTAATTTTAATTCCAATGCAATAACCTTTTCTAAACTTAGACTTTCATACGCCCAAGCTGGGAATGATGCTGACCCATATCAGACAAAAGGAGGATATACGGTACAAAGCAATACTTTTCAGGGTCAACGATTCGCAAGAATTAATGGAAGTGTTCCGGCAACAGATTTAAAAAATGAGCTGACAACCTCTTTTGAGGTTGGTACTGATTTGAGATTCTTTAATAACCGATTGAGTTTGGATTTTACCTATTACAACTCTAAGACCAGTAATCAGATAATGCAAATTGGATTGTCAGAATCTACGGGATTTGGTGGTTTGTATTTAAATGCCGGGGAAGTCTCCAACAAAGGGATAGAATTATTTGTATCTATGACCCCAATAAAGGTTGCCGATTCCTTTAAATGGGTTTCCGATGTTAATTTCTCCAAAAATACCTCCAATATTGAAAGTTTAGTAGAGGGAATAGATCGATATAATTTTATATCAACGGGCAACGCTAGTATTATTGCCCAACCGGGGTTGCCTTATGGAAGTATCTTGGGGTACGAGTATAAAAGAAGTCCAACTGGCGAATTGGTAGTTAATGCAGATGGAAAATCATATGTGCGGGCAGATGAATTGTCGATTTTAGGGAATATCCAACCAGATTGGTTAGGAGGATTTACAAATACTTTTACTTATAAAGGTTTGTCCTTGAGTGCTTTGATCGACGTAAGGATGGGAGGCGAAGTTTATTCTTGGAGTAGATATGATCAAAATGCCAAAGGTACAGGTATTTGGACCAATGTTAGGGAAAATTTAACTGTGGAAGGCGTGATAGATAATGGCGATGGTACTTATACACCATCAGTTCAAAATAATGTTTTGGGACAGGATTATTTTGCGGCAAGGTCATGGGGAAATATAGGTGAAGAATTTGTGTTGGATGCAACGAACGCTTCACTTAGAGAGGTAACCTTGGGGTATACTTTTAGTAAGAAGACGTTAGGGAATACTCCTTTTGATACTGCCAGATTGTCCTTGGTGGCCCGTAACGTTATGTATTTATATAGGGATTCCAAATTTGTGGAAATGGGCATTGCCCCAGATACAGCGTTTTCACCAACTGCAGCGGCACAAGGCTACGAGTCTTTTTCAATGCCGACCACTAGAAGTCTAGGTTTTAATCTCTCAGTAACATTTTAAAAGATAAATTATGAAAACAATAATAAAAGTACCAATTGCGCTATCAGTTCTTATAGCACTTCTATGTATACCTCTTTCTTGTACAGATGGTTTTGAGGAGTTGAATACAAATCCAAAACTGATTACTGATGATGATATAAAACCATCCTTGTTGTTTACAAGGGTGTTAAAAGAGTCTAGTTTTGATATTTTAAACGTAGGCAGGATTGGGGAGTTCTCTAGCTATATTAAAAGAGGGGATTCGGGTAATATGCTTGCCCTGACCGACTTTTCAGAACCGTTTAACTATTATACTGCCTATATAGAAAACTTGGCAGCAATTATTAGACTCACGGCCGATGATCCCGATATGCGCAATCAAAATGCTATGGCCAGAATATGGAAAGTTTGGGTTTACCATCGTATGACAGATGCCTATGGTGATATTCCATATACTGAGGTTGCCACTTCTTTTGATGATATAGTACTGTATCCGAAATATGATACGCAGGAATCAATTTATGCTGACATGTTAAAGGAGTTGAAGGAAGCCGCGTCAGCATTGAGTACTTCATCTGAGCAAAAAAGTTTTGGTGCTGCAGATGTACTTTTTGCTGGTGATGCGGATTCCTGGAAACGATTTGCAAATTCATTGAGATTGAGATTGGCTTTAAGGGTTCGTTATGCCGACGACACTATGGCGCAACAAAATGTGGGAGATGTATTTTCTTCTAGTTTAATCGCCAACAATGATCAAAATGCGGTTATTACCAGTGAGGGTCCTGATGCAGCGGATTTATCCAATACCAACCCACTATACCAAGAAGTAGTGAATGGTAACCCTGGTGCTGGATCTTCAATCTCAGCCGGCCTGGCATTGGTAGAGAATCTGTTGAACAATGATGATCCGCGATTGACGATATATTTGGAGCCTAATAATGATTTGGAATATATAGGCGGGGCCATTAATCTAACAGCAGAAGAAAAGGCACTCTATCCGCAATCGGCTAAATGGAGCCAATATTTTCGTAATGCCACATATGATTTTAATGTAATGCAGGCCTCTGAAGTTAACTTTTTAAAAGCGGAGGCGGTTTTAGCGGGTATGGCAACGGGTGACGCCAACGAGTTATATCAAAATGGAATTACCTTGGCAATGGAACAATATGGGGTTGATCAAGCTGATATTACAGCTTTCCTTTCCTCTACAGCTGGTGTTCTTTCAGGGACTGATGAGGAGAAACTGGAAATGATTATAACACAAAAATATTTGGCACTTATTGGGGATTCATATGAGGTTTTTGCAGAACATCGCAGAACTGGTTATCCAAGGGTTTGGATAGGAAGTGAACCTGCCGCTGAAACAGATAACGCTTTACCCAGAAGGTTACCCTATCCATTAATAGAGTATAATTTGAACGCTCAGGGTGTTGAAGGTGCCGCCGGAAGATTGACTGGTGGAGATAAAATGAAATCAAGAATTTGGTGGGATGCCAAAGCTGGTGTGCCTTTTGCACACCCAAAACAGGGGATTTTTCCGCCATATGAATAATTTTTAGCGGATTGCTAATCCATTGAATGCCTTTCATTCCCCCTGTATAATTTTTTTTGGGGATGGATTGGTACAAGATGATAACTGTTAAACATATTGAGTTGGTTTGTTAGTTAGTTATGTTGCGAAGTTGCGGGGATAACCTGCAACTTTGCCATATATCCAAACACTATAATTCCATACAACTATTTAATAATTTGTTTATCAGATGGATATATAAGTTTTAATATTAGCTTCCAGCCACTTTTAATGATGACCATATGAAAAGCAAACAATACATAATATTTTATTTGATATCCAAAAGTACTCCTTTGGTCTTTATGGGAGGTTTTGGCAAGTCGTTGCAATCAATTTTGACCATATTTATTCTTGCAGGAACCCTATTCTCCTGTGCAGAGAAGAGGGAATATTCAACTGAACAGTCCAACGTTGTCCCAGTGGATGTTTCCGCAAAGGGAAAAACTATTATGGCCGTTTTTGCACATCCGGACGATGAAATTTACATTGGCCCGCTAATGGCAAAATATGCACGTGAAGGAGCTAAGGTGCAATTAGTTACCGTAACCGATGGACGTTATGGTACTGGGCAGACAGATTTGAAGCCTGGGGATGAATTAACGGCTTTGCGCCATGAGGAACTAAATTGCGCAGCAAATCGCATGGGAATTGAAAAGCCCATTTGGATGGGATATCACGATCAATTGAAATTAAAAGATGGTTTTTTTGGACATGTTCCTTACATACAAGAAATTATGGTAAAATTGGATAGTCTCGTAGTTGATATTGAACCGGATGTAATTATTACATGGGGTCCGGATGGAGGTTCCAATCATATGGACCACAGGTTGGTTAGCGCTTCCATTACACAGGTGTACCTAAGCAAGTCTAGAATTAAACCTTTGAGTTTGTACTATGTGGCAACCCCTTCGTCTCATTTAAAGGATGAGGATCAGCGACTCTTGGCAGGTGTTGCGGACGATTACCTTACTACCCAAATTACTTATTCCGAAGAGGATAGGGAGAATACAATTCTTGCTTTTCAATGCTATATGACACAGTTTTCCGAGGAGGCCATGAAACGGAGGGCCGATCGATTGAGATCAGGTGATCAGAAAATTTATTTGCGGCCGGTGCTAAAGTCCAAAACAAAAAGAGATAACCTTTTCATTGTAGATGCGGAGTAGGAAAGTTTTATTGAACATTGAAAATATAGAAAGGAATTTTGATGAATAATACGGAATCTGACGTAGTTATTATTGGCGGTGGAATAATTGGTTTGTTCTGTGCCTATTACTTAATGGAAGAGGGAAAAACCATTACCGTATTGGACCAAGGACAGATGAAGGATTCTTGTTCCTATGGCAATTGTGGTCTGGTGAGCCCAAGTCACGCCTTACCATTGAACAGTCCTCAACTACTATTAAAGGCAATGGTATGGCTTTTTCAAAAGAATTCCCCTTTTTATATCAAGCCACAAATGGATATGGAATTTATGGGTTGGATGATGGGTTTTGCATTTAATTCCTTTAATAAGAAGCAGCTGGAAAAAAGCATGAAAGGTCGTGGCGGGTTATTGATGGATTCCAGGACATTGTATGATGATATTTTTAAAGAACATAAGTGGGACTGTAATTGGGCGCCAAGTGGCATACATTTCGTTTACAGCCAGGAAAAGAATTTTAATTCCTATCGGAGTAAAGATTCAAAACTTGCTGAATTGGGTCTGGCGGCCGAACCCATTATAGGTCAAGAACTTTTTACCAAGGAGCCTTCACTAACAGAGCACGCCTATGGCTCTTGGTTTTATAAGATAGATGCTTCTCTCAATCCTGGAAAATTGTTAAATGAACTTCGTAGACACCTGGTATTAGGAGGAGTTCAAATAAGGGAATTATGTAAGGTAGATACCTTTAAGGAATCTAATGGCAGGATTACCGAATTAACTACAAATCACGGTAATATTAAGGCAAAGGATGTTGTGATGGCTACAGGAGCATGGACGGCCAATTTGGCAAAACAGTTAAAACTTAAAATCCCGGTTATCCCAGGAAAGGGCTATAGTATCACAATGAAATCGCCTACAATTCATCCAACATGTCCCATTATTTTTGATGAGAACAAGGTAGTTGTTACACCGTGGAAAGAGGGTTATAGATTGGGGGGAACTATGGAGTTTTCAGGTTACGATACCACATATAATGCGAATAGGCTCCAAATGCTTAAAAATGTTGCCAATCTATATTTGAAGGAGCCTTATACAAATGAAGGGATTGAAGAATGGTACGGGTGGAGACCAATGACTAATAATGGTTTGCCCATTATAGATAGATCTCCTGTGCATAACAACTTATTCGTGGCCTGCGGACATAATATGTTGGGGTTAAGTATGGCTCCAAGTACAGGAAAACTTATTACCGAAATGGTGATAGGTAAAGAGAAACACCTTGAAAGTGATCCGTATGCTTTCGCTTGATTGTAATTTTTCAAAGAGGTGTTGGAATTAAAATGAACTAGTGAAAATTTGTCGTTATCTTGAGTTTTATTTAGATAATAGTAATTGGATATTTAAAAAAGAATAAACATAGAAAGATGAAAGGAATCTTATTATTTCGAAGCTTGATTATAGCACTTTTTAGCATTCTAAATACAGTGGCTGCCCAAACAGTAACATCGGAACTTGCTGCATTGGGAATTCATATAATTCCATACCCACAAGAAGTACAACTTGGTGGAGATGATTTTATATTGCAGAACACCCTGAATGTAATTCTTGATAAGGACGCTACGCCCACTGATCTTAATACAGCAGAATTATTAAAAAATTCCCTTGTTAATGATTGGGGTCTGACCGTAAATATTACTAGGGAAAATGACACTAAGGGTATTTTTCTTACCAGAAAGGGTGTTGGGGCTTCAATAAAGGATCAGGGATATAGCCTTGGAACGGACACGGACCGATTGTCGATATTGGCTAAGGATGAGGATGGTCTATTTTATGGTGTACAGACTTTCTTGCAGCTAATTAAAAAAGATAGGACAAGGCTGTTTGTTCCGGGAATGGAAATTCTGGACTGGCCCGTTGTAAAAATCCGTGCAGCACATTATGATACCAAGCACCATCAGGATAGGGCAAGTTATGTTAAAAGTTTTATAAGGGATCTGGCCAAATATAAGATCAATATGCTGGTATGGGAATGGGAAGATAAATTGGCGTATAAAAGTCATCCTGAAATTGGGGCGCCAGGTGCTTTTACCCTAGAAGAAATGAAGGAATTTACAGCCTATGCCAAAGATTATCATATAGAATTAACTCCGTTGGTACAGGGGTTGGGGCATGTAAGTTTTATATTGAAATGGCCACAGTACAGGGACTTACGGGAAGTAGAGGATTCAGATTGGGAGTTTTGCCCCTTGGAAGATGGTACCTATGATCTTCTTTTTGATCTTTGGGACGAAGCCATGGAAGCTACTCCTGGATCCAAATACATTCATATTGGTTCGGACGAGACTTTTGAGCTGGGAGTCTGTAATAAATGCCAGGATAAGGCCAAGGAAATAGGGAATAGTGGTTTGTATCATTTGTTTGCTGAAAAAGCAGCCAAACATTTAAAGAAATCACGAAAAGTAATGCTTTGGGAAAGACCCATGGGATGGGAAAACAGTGGCTCCCCAATTAAGAATATGAATCCGGATTCAGATCTGGTGCTGACCGAAGAATATCATTATGAGAGTCCTGACTTTAAATTTGCGAGGCAGGCTAAAAAATTGGGATTTGAAATGTTTATGTATGACCCTAATCCAGGCTTGGAACCACTTTTTCTACCCTATCATTTTAAAATGACTTCCAATCGTATATCAAGTTCCCCGAGGAAAGTTAAGGGAAGTCTGAAAGATTCATATGAATTATTGACTTCATCGGCCAACTCTGGACTTTTTCATGGGATGGTAAATACGTCCTGGGACGATTCAGGGCTACA
>JBFHGV010000062.1:0-9653 GCA_041582955.1 Arenibacter sp. | reverse complement strand
GCAGATGAGGCCAATTTCCCGAAACATTTAAAGGAAAAAGTATTTATAAAGCACATTAAGGGACCCCTTTTCTTTGGCTCAACCAGCGAATTTCAGGTCTTGGCAGACCAAATTCCAAGAACCGCATCCACGGTTATTATTCGTATGGATCGTATGCAGTATATGGATCAATCCGGCCTCTATACTTTGGAAGATGTACTCATTGACCTACTTAATTCCAACATAGAGGTGCTATTGGTAGATGTTCTGGATCAGCCACGCTACATGATGGAACGTGTAGACCTTATCCCTGATTTGATACCAAAAGAGCACATTTTTGACACCTTTGACCAATGTATAAAGTACTTGGATCAAAAGAATAATAATCAGCGAGTTGAAGCTTCGGCATAGGCCGCAAGCCAATTTATGATGAAATATGTATTCGGTAATGCCGTAAATATCTTAAATTTGCGGCATTAGCCGAACAACATGATCGATACCATAAAAAATCACATTAGAGAGGTAGAACAATTTACTGCCACCACTAAGGAAGAACTAGAAAGTTTCCGAATAAAATATTTAGGTAAAAAGGGACTTTTGAACGATTTTTTCTCCGAGTTCAAGAATGTACCCAATACGGAGAAAAAGGAATTTGGGCAGATCATAAACCAACTTAAGACCCTTGCCACCGAAAAAGTTTCTACCCTTAAACAGGCCCTTGAAAACAATACGGAAGAAAAGGGCATTTACGGCGATTTAACCAGACCGGGGGAACCCTTACAATTAGGTACACGCCACCCTATCTCCATAGTCAAAAATCAAATCATCGAAATTTTTTCGAGAATAGGCTTCAATGTTTCAGAAGGCCCTGAAATAGAAGATGATTGGCATAACTTTACAGCTTTGAACCTTCCGGAATACCACCCGGCCAGGGACATGCAGGATACGTTTTTTATACAGACCGATCCCGATATTCTACTACGCACCCACACCTCATCGGTACAGGTACGGTATATGGAAAACAACAAGCCACCCATACGGACCATTTCTCCGGGCAGGGTGTACCGAAACGAAGCCATATCGGCCAGATCACACTGCTTTTTCCATCAGGTTGAAGGACTGTACATAGACAAGGATGTATCTTTTGCCGATCTTAAACAAACCTTACAGTTTTTTACCACCGAGCTGTTTGGCAAATCCAAGATTAGACTTAGACCATCTTATTTCCCCTTTACGGAACCTAGTGCCGAAGTAGACGTGTATTGGGGATTGGAGACCGAAACAGATTACAAGATGACCAAAGGAACCGGTTGGTTGGAAATCATGGGCTGCGGTATGGTAGACCCCAACGTACTCACCAATTGCGGCATTGATGCCAATGAGTACTCGGGATTTGCCTTTGGAATGGGTATAGACCGAATTGCCCTGTTACTCCATCAAATTTCCGACATTAGGTTGCTTAGTGAAAATGACCTGCGTTTCTTAAATCAGTTCAAAAGTACCATTTAGACAGCTATCACTTGTTTAACAAAGTACAGGGTTAACCAAATTACAATTAACACAAAGGGAAGTACCAAAATTCCCCTATTGGCACATTAAAAATAACATCCCTGCCGGTTTAGCGCCTTGGGGAATTCTTAAACATTGGGTAAAAGTGAAAAAAGATATAGAAATTCCAATTGCAAAAGATGTTCATGTAGCCATTGTTCATGAGTGGAATTCAGAATTTTTGGAAAAGAACTGGAACGCCTATATCATCAATGATAGAAACACCATTATTGAAGCGGTGATTGTTGTATCAAACGGCTATGAAGGAGATAGAAAAACCTCTACCATGCGCCATGGACTGGGCGATATTCCAGCCAAGGACTTCAAAAAAATAGAAGTACTTCAAGAAGATGTTCTGGCCTTTAACAATGAGTTTTTTGTTACTTATTTCGCCGATGACAAACTATACGAAAAGCGCTTCTTATTTGAAAAACATTCCATTATGGAATCTAATGCCGTACCCCTGCCAGTAATGGACCTGCAAGGCGTTATGACCAAATAGCAAGCCCCTCATTATCATATTGATAACACAGCTACACCCCTGCCCATTACTTCATTTGGCATAGCGGGAGAAAAAGTCAACCCCTTATTCTTTATCCTATTTAACAAAACTTTAATTTCGTTTAGTTCGGTTTGTTCAGAACTAACAAGTACATTTGCATCTTATTTTACTGCAAATCGATAATTTATTTTCGGAAAACCGCAATAAAAGATTTAAAAATGAAAGATAACATCTGCAAGAAAAAAATGTCCTTGGTTGAAAAACTAGGCGTTCATTTAGAAGATAGAGAGCAATTAGCCCCTGTTGCAGCACGTATTTTGGCCTATATCATCCTTACTGGGAAAAAAGGATCCACCTTTGAAGATATGGTACATATACTATGTGCCAGCAAGAGCACTATTTCTACACACCTTAATCACTTACAGGACTTAAATAAAATTGAGTACTTCACAAAGACAGGAGACCGCAAAAAATATTTTGTAATAAATAAAAATACAATTCTTCAGCATGTGGATAAAATGATTAGCCATTGGAACTCTGAGCGTGCCATTCATTTTGAAATTAAGGCCTATAAAGAAACTATAAACAACAATAAAATTGAAAATGAAGATGAAAAATTCGATTTAAGTTTTCACGATGATTACATCAAATTTATAAATGGAGCAATAGCTTCGGTACAGGAATTAAAGACAAAATTAACGGACAAAAAATTCAACATTTAATCTCAATTAAAAATGAAAAACAATAAATTATATACCATTCTAGGACTAAGTTTATTCTTGGTTATAGTGAGTTGCGGCAACAAGGAAAAAAGCGCTGTTGCAGCCCAACAAGCACCACCTCCACCTTTTCCAGTGGCTCAGGTGCAACCTAAAACAGTAACGGGATATACAGATTATCCTGCCACTATTGAAGGAGTGGTGAACAGTGATGTAAGGGCAAAAACAACAGGGTATATTGAAAAAGTATATGTAGATGAAGGACAAAAAGTACAAAAAGGACAGCTGTTGTTTAAATTAGAAACCCAATCTTTAAGTCAAGATGCAGGGGCAGCAAAGGCTCGTGTAGAACTGGCGCAAGTAGAAGTAGATAAATTAATTCCGCTTGTAGAAAAAAACATTATCAGTCCGGTGCAATTAGAAACAGCCAAAGCAAATTTGGCTCAAGCAAAAGCCAGCTATAGCAGTATTATTGCAAACGTGGGATATGCCACAATCAAGAGTCCTATAGATGGCTATGTTGGTTCCATAAATTTCAGGGAAGGTGCCTTAATTGGCCCAAGTGATGCCACTCCCCTAACAACGGTAAGTGAAATTGACCAAGTATATGCTTTTTTTAGTTTTAACGAGGCGCAGTACATAGACCATTTGCAGCGATCTAATGGGAAAAGCAAAGCAGAACGTATTAAAAATTCGCCGGACTTAAGTTTGGTCTTGGCCAACGGTAAAATTTATTCCGAAAAAGGACGTATTCAAACCAGCACAGGTCAAATAAATCAAAGCACGGGTACCATCAAGATTAGAGCTGCTTTTGATAACCCGAACGAAATTTTAACCAATGGAAACAGTGGTAAAATAAGATTTCCCATAGAGTATAAAGACGCCGTAGTAGTACCACAAACCGCCACATTTGAGCAGCAAGGCAATATTATGATATTTAAACTTGGTGCCGACAACAAAGCTGAATCCACTATTGTAAAAATTAAAGGAACTGTAGACAACTTATATGTTGTAGAATCCGGTGTGGAGAAAAACGATAAAATTATTGTTTCCGGCGTTGGCAAATTAAGAAACGGAATGACCATTACTCCACAGGAAACTTCCTTTGAGGAAGCCATTACCCCCGTTGCAACATTATTCAGAAATTAGGTAAACAAAAAACATATTAACCATGTTAAAAACATTTATTGAAAGACCCGTTCTTTCAACGGTAATCTCTATTATCATAGTACTGTTGGGAATTATCAGTATTACCAGCTTACCTATAGATGAATACCCGGATATTGCCCCGCCAACAATTAAGGTTTCTGCCAATTATACTGGAGCAAACGCAGAGACAGTTTTGGAGAGTGTCATCGTTCCAATTGAAGAACAAATTAACGGTGTGGAAGGTATGACATACATTACCTCTACTGCATCCAATACAGGATCTGCAGAAATTACCGTTTATTTTGATCAAGCCATTGATGCGGATATTGCTGCTGTAAACGTACAAAATAGGGTTGCCAGGGCAACACCATTATTGCCCCAGGAGGTAACCCAGACCGGTGTAACTACCCAAAAGCAAGAAACCAGTGCGTTAATGTTTATATCCATGTATTCTGAAAGTGAGGATTATGATGCTACTTTTATTCAGAATTACTTAAAAATAAACGTCATTCCGGCCATGCAACGTATTAACGGTGTTGGTGATGTTAGTGTCTTTTCACAACAGGACTACGCTATGCGCATCTGGCTAAATCCAGAAAAATTGGCCTCCTACGGTTTAATCCCCTCTGATATTTCAGCAGCATTGGCAGAACAAAATTTAGAAGCAGCGGCTGGTTCATTGGGTCAAAATAATGGGGAATCATTTTCATATACATTAACCTACAGCGGTAGATTTAAAGATGAAAGTCAGTATAGTGATATTGTAATTAAAGCCTTGGGAAATGGTGAGTTTTTACGGTTAAAAGATATCGCAACAATAGAATTGGACGCACAATCTTATGCGGCCAACGCCATGAGTAAAGGTCATCCGGCGGTGTTTATGGGAATCTTTCAAACAAAAGGTTCCAACGCCCAAGAAATTATTGAGGACATTAAAACTACCTTGGAATCGGTTAAAGCTGACCTTCCAGAAGGTTTGGACATTTTTGTACCCTACGATACAAGTTTGTTCTTAAATGCGTCTATTGACAAGGTAATAACCACTTTGTTAGAAGCATTTTTACTAGTATTTCTAGTGGTATTTATCTTCTTACAGGATTTCCGTTCTACCTTGATTCCCGCCATTGCAGTGCCGGTTTCTATTATAGGTACATTCTTTTTCTTGAATGTTTTTGGTTATTCCATCAACTTATTAACGCTATTCGCCCTAGTGCTCGCTATTGGTATTGTGGTAGATGATGCCATTGTTGTAGTGGAGGCCGTTCATGCCAAACTGGACGAGGGTGAGCACAATCCTAAAAAAGCAACTTTAACGGCGATGAACGAAATTTCTGGAGCAATTGTATCCATTACGTTGGTAATGGCCGCAGTTTTTATTCCAGTAACTTTTGTCACAGGCCCAACCGGAGTCTTTTATGAGCAGTTTGGTGTTACTTTAATTATCGCCATCCTTATTTCGGCAGTAAACGCTTTAACCTTGAGTCCGGCCTTATGTGCACTGTTATTAAAAGGACACAAGGAAGACGAAGAACTAAAAGGAAAAAGCCCTTTAAAACGTTTTTATACCCTGTTCAATCGTGGTTTTAATGCAACCGTAGACAAATATGGTAAATCACTTCAGTTTTTGTACAAAAGAAAATTTGTTTCCGCCGTATTGCTAATCATTGCTGTTATTGGAATCTATTGGGCGTCAACAACAACTCCCACAGGTTTTGTACCTAATGAAGATAGGGGGATTATTTTTGCAAATATCGAATTGCCTCCAGGAGCTTCCTTGGATAGAACCGATGCCGTGGCAAGAAAATTATACGACAAAATAGAAGGTTTAGATGGTATTGTAGCCGTTAACTTTATTAAAGGTAGAAGTATAATTAGCGGAACGGGCAGCAACTTTGGTTTTGGTATTATTAAACTTGAGGATTGGAGCGAACGTAAAGACGATGCACTTTCGGCACAGGCCATAACAGGAAAATTATTTGGCATAGCTGCTACTATTCCAGATGCCAATATTATATTCTTTTCACCACCAAGTATTCGTGGTTTTGGTAACTCAGCTGGTTTTGAGATTAATCTACTGGATAAATTTGGCGGGGAGTTCTCGGATTTGGACAAGGCCAAGAACGACTTTACCATGGCTTTAATGAAGCATCCAGAAATTAAATACGCAACCTCTGCTTTCAACACCAATTATCCACAATATGAAATGGAGGTAAATGTGCCATTGGCAAAAGAAAAGGGAGTTTCTATAACCAGTATCTTTTCTACATTACAAGGGTATATAGGCGGAGTTTATGCATCTGATTTTTCTAGATTTGGAAAGCAATTTAGAGTATACATACAAGCATTACCAGAAGACAGAGCGGATGAAAGTGCCTTAAACAGTATGTATGTGAGAACGGATACCGGAGAAATGACGCCCATTACACAATTTGTAAATTTAAAACGTGTTTATGGCCCACAATCTGTTACCCGATTTAACCTATTTAACTCTACGAACATTACAGGGGCAACAAATGACGGATATAGTACGGGTGATGCCATTAGGGTTATTGAGGAAGAAGTAGCAAAATTGCCCACTAATTATACTGTGGCCTACTCTGGTTTAACACGTGAAGAGGTAAATGCAGGGAACCAAACTACATTTATTTTTATATTAAGTATTTTGTTTGTGTATTTCTTATTGAGTGCACAGTATGAAAGTTACCTACTGCCATTTGCCGTAGTTTTGTCGCTTCCATTTGGTGTATTTGGGGCCTACATTAGCACTAAGTTTCTAGGACTTGAAAATAATATATATTTCCAAATAGCCTTGATCATGCTTATAGGGCTGCTCGCTAAAAACGCCATCCTGATCGTGGAATTTGCCTTGGAAAGTAGTAAAAATGGGGAGAGTATTGTAGATGCGGCCATCCATGGTACAAAAGCACGTTTACGTCCAATTTTAATGACCTCCTTTGCCTTTATTTTAGGACTAATGCCATTGGTATTGGCAAATGGCGTTGGGGCAGAAGGAAATAATTCTATTGGTACAGGAGCAGCAGGAGGAATGCTTATAGGTACCTTTTTAGGCGTCTTTGTAATTCCTATCCTATTTATATTATTTCAGTGGTTACAAGAAAAAGTGTCCAGTAAACCAGCAGTACAAACTATTGAAGATTAAGAATTATGAAATCGATAATAACACATAGAAATTTTAGTAAAGGAGCGCTTTTACTAGTAGCTGCCATCACATTACAAGGTTGTTTTGTGGCCCGGGATTATGTAAGGCCAGACTTAGAGATAGAAACCGAAACCCTTTATAGAACCGAAAACCTTCCTACAGATAGTGTTTCTATAGCAGACATATCCTGGAGAGATTTATTTACGGATCAATATCTAAACCAATATATAGAGGAGGGTCTGCAGAATAATATGGACATAAGAATAGCTCTTCAGCAAATGACAGCTGCCAAAGCTTATGCCAAACAAGGGAAAGCAGGTTATTTGCCAACATTAAGCGTAGGCCCAAACTATACCCATCAAGAGTATTCAGAGAACAGTCAGTTTGGATCTATATTTAGTGGTGGGTTGGATACTTATGATATTACCGCCAACTTATCTTGGGAAGCAGATATTTGGGGTAAGATCCGCAGTAACAAAAGAGCCACGCAAGCAGCCTATTTGCAAAGTGTAGCAGGGCATCAAGCTGTAAAAACGCAATTGATCTCCAGCATTGCAAACACCTATTACAATCTGTTGGCATTGGACGCACAGTTAGAAGTGACAAAGCAGACCATAGCCACCAGGGAGAGTAGTGTAGAAACTATAAAGGCCCTAAAGGATGCAGGACAGGTAACCCAGGTTGCAGTGGATCAAAACATAGCACAATACAATAGTGCTAGAGCACTACAAGTAGATATTGAAACCGCTATTTTTAAAACTGAAAACACGCTCAGTATTCTATTGGGCAAATCCCCCCAACGCTTTGAAAGGAGCAGTTTGGATACTCAAAAAGTTAAAAAAGACATTCAACTTGGTGTACCGGCTACCTTACTTAGCAATAGGCCAGATGTTATGGCTGCGGAGTATGGCCTAATACAATCTTTTGAACTGACCAATGTGGCCAAAAGTAGTTTATACCCGTCCCTAACCCTAACAGCTTCAGGGGGATTACAAAGTTTAGAGCTAGACAACTTATTAAATGCAAACTCCTTATTTGCAACTTTGGTCGGCGGATTAACACAGCCACTTTTAAATCAACGAAAATTAAAGACCCAAAAAGAAGTTGCTATAGCACAACAAGAGCAATCGCTACTTCAGTTTAAAAAGGCATTGTTAGTGGCAGGAAGTGAAGTTTCCAATGCTTTGTTTACTTATGAATCCGAAACCAAGAAATTCGTATTCAAAAAAAACGAGGTAGAAGCCCTGCGAACTGCCGAAGCCAACTCAGAGGAGCTACTTAAAAATGGTTATGCCAACTATTTGGATTTATTAACTGCAAGACAAAGTGCACTGAGTGCTGAATTAAACCTTATTACCAATAAGCTATCCCAATTATCTGCAACTGTAGAATTGTACCGGGCCCTAGGCGGTGGTTGGAAATAGATAAATATCTAGAAAAAACATACCTCCAGCCCTATTTTAGCTATCATTTAGATAGCTAAAATAGGGCTGGATTCTTTAATAGACTTTGTTCCCACCGGACTTTATTGCTGGAAAAATACTATGCACAGCCAAGTATCTGTTCTGCAATTTTAGGTGCGATCAAATATTTTCTACCGTGTACAAGCTGCTTCAACATGCATGGGAAAATAGCCAAATAAGGCAAAATGTAATGCTACATCTTTGCTGCCGACTCTACTTAAAGGGCATGGAACGGATACTTTTTTTATAACCTCAACCCCTTTGACCATCACAACACACAGGGGCTTCAGGATCATTTGATCATCAATAACATTTTGGGTATTGGCACGGTAGATTACCTAAAAGAAAATAATTTTATGATAGGGCTACCTTAATTTAAATCCCTTTGCCGCCCACCAGGGATGAATCTCAATCGTTAACCTACCCGATTTTACCATGGGATCTAAATTTGCCAAACTGTCGGCTATTTTTTTATTGGGCACATTGTAAACGGTAATGCCACGTATTTCCCCGTCATCACCAAATGGCCCCGAAATATCGGCGTAACCCTTTTCGTACATACGTCCCAAATGCGCAAGGTGCAACCTTTGCAGGCTATCGGCCTCTTTCTTGGACTGGGATCTATTGGGACCTCTCTTTAAAAAGGCTATAAAATACTGCTGCATCAGTATGGTATCCTTGGTCTTTTCGTCAACATAGTGGAAGATTTCAAATCCCCTTTCTTCCAAATCCTTTTTCAAACGGGACGTGGAAACCTCTTCTTCCGAAGCGGTCTTTTCAACTTCCACGGCATTGCCTGGCCCGGCATCCCTACAGGATAAAAAAATGGCCCAAAAAAGAACAACACATAACCTTACCATTTTACCATGTTTTATATGGGTTTTTACTCAACTGCGAATTGTAATATTTTATATCCGAGGTTACTTCGTCCCCCAACCAATTTGGTTTTAAAAAGTCCTCTTCCTCGTGTTCCAATTCAACTTCCGCTACTATCAGTCCAGTATTATCACCAAAAAACTCATCTACTTCAAAAACGTGCTTCCCCACCTCAACAAAATACCGTTTCTTGTCTATTACCCCCGGTTCACACAATGGGATCAAGGACTCTGCCTCGGTCATTGGTATTTCCCTTT
>JBFHGV010000061.1:0-9706 GCA_041582955.1 Arenibacter sp. | reverse complement strand
ATTGGCAATGGATTCGGCCTTGGAAAAAAAGAAGCCTTTCTTTTTGTATATGGCACACTATGCCGTACATACCCCTATTATGGCCGATAAGAGATTTGTGCAGAAATACTATGACAAAGGTCTGGATTCCACAGAGGCCAAGTATGCCTCCTTGGTAGAAGGTATGGATAAGAGTCTTGGTGATGTTATGGATTATCTGGATGATAAAAAGATTTCGGACAATACTATTATCCTTTTTATGTCCGATAATGGAGGACTAAGTGCTGTGGCCAGGGGAGGGGAAAGACATACCCACAACAAACCGCTGAGCAGCGGTAAGGGCTCTGCCCATGAAGGAGGGATTAGGGAGCCTATGTTGGTCAAATGGCCCGGGAAAACCAAACCCAATTCGGTTACCGATCAACAACTCATTATAGAAGATTTCTACCCTTCCATTTTGGAAATGGCCGGGGTTACAGATCATAAAACGGTACAGCAGTTGGACGGGGTTAGTTTTCTGCCGCTGCTCTCCGGGAAAAACAATACGGTAAATAGGCCCTTGTTTTGGCATTATCCCAATGAGTGGGGTCCATCTGGGCCAGGAATAGGGGCTTCCAGTAGTACTAGGTTTGGGGATTGGAAATTGATCTACTATTACAAGGATAGCAGCATGGAATTGTTCAATATTAAGGAGGATATAGGGGAGGCCAAGAATTTGATAAATGAGCAGCCGGCAAAAGCATGGGAATTGGCAAAAATACTATCGGACTATTTGCGGAAAGTGGAGGCGCAGATACCGGCACGGAAAGATACGGGTGAGCAAATCCCCTATCCTGATGAGGTGTTGAATTCTTACAATATGTAATATGGAAATGAAACAAAGACTTTTCTTCATCTTTTGCTTTAGTCTACTCTTGGTCCACGCTCAGGGAGGAGAGGACGATTTGTATTTATTTGACAATTTTAAGCCCGTGTCCCAAGAGAATATTTATAAAACCGAAGGATATTACAATTGGGGAAGTTCCATTATCAAGGAAAGTGATAATAAATACCATCTCTTCTATTCCCGATGGAAAAAAGAATACGGTTTCCATGGCTGGCTTACCCACTCGGAAATAGCCCATGCCACAAGTAAAAGCCCGGCCGGACCCTGGAAATACAAAGCAACGGTATTAAAAGGAAGTGGTAAGGGCCATTGGGATGCCATTACGGCGCATAATCCAAAAGTAAAATATTTTGAGGGCAAGTACTATTTGTATTATATAGCTACCAATATGGGTGGCAAGGAATACACGGATCAGGAATTGGTGGAAACTGCCCAAACAGGATATAATCACCCCTACTGGAAAATATTACGGCCCAATCAGCGGACAGGGGTGGCCGTGGCCAATAGCTTAAACGGACCTTGGACTAGAACGGACAAACCGTTGGTGGAACCGTCGGGGCCCATTACAACCCTTACCGTAAATCCAGCGATAGACAAGGGCAAGGATGGCAGGTATTATTTGATTATAAAAGGCGACAAGCCCAATGAAAAGAGGTTTATAAGAAACCAAGCGGTTGGGGTTTCCCAACATCCAGACGGGCCCTTTGTGATTCAGGAAAAACCGGTAATAGATTACATGGATACCGAAGATATGTCGGTTTGGTTCGATAATAAGAGAGGCCGGTTTTATGGCGTTTTTCACGCCCATAACTATATAGGCCTTGTGACCTCTAAAAATGGAACCGATTGGGAAAAGGCCAATGAGTTTGTGCTGAAGAACAAGAAAATTTTATTAGCGGATGGGACAACCCTAAGCCCGGATAGGATGGAAAGGCCTTTCATTTACCAAGAGGATGGTAAACCCAAAGTTTTATCGGTAGCCGTTAAAAAAGGCAATGATTCCTATACCGTATTTATTCCTATAAGCGAGAATAAGGTCCCCTTGCCCAACAAAAGACAATTGGCATGGCAGGAGGCAGAGCTAGGAGTGGTCTTTCACTATGACCTTCATGTATTTGACGGGGTTAAATATGGGCAGGGGAACAATAGGATAGACCCAGTGGAAGACTATCAGATTTTTAATCCCAAAAAACTGGATACAGACCAATGGGTAAAGGCGGCCAAAGATGCCGGCGCCAAGTTTGCCATTTTAACGGCCACCCATGAGACGGGATTTGCCTTGTTTCAATCCAAGGTTAATCCGTACAGTGTAAGGGCCCTGGACTGGAAAGACGGAAAAGGGGACGTGGTGGCAGATTTTGTGGCTTCATGTAGAAAATATGATGTTAAACCAGGGATATATCTTGGGGTTAGGTGGAATTCGTTTTTAGGAGTGCATGATTTTAAGGTGAATGGAGAGGGGGAGTTTAAAGAAAACCGTCAAGAATGGTACAATAAGATGGTAGAGGGAATGGTCAAGGAAATTTGCACCAATTACGGAGAGTTATTTGAAATTTGGTTCGATGGCGGTGCCGACCATCCCAAAAATGGTGCTCCGGACGTGTTGCCCATTGTACGTCAATATCAGCCCAATTGCTTGTTTTATCATAATGGGCAATTGGCGGAAGCCCGATGGGGTGGATCCGAATCAGGAACCGTGGCCTACCCCAATTGGTCTACCTTCCCGTATAGAGCTACCGGGGCAGGGGAAAGTGCCAAAAAGGACATAGCCAAGAACAATTTTCAACTGTTAAAAGAAGGGGACCTAAATGGTAAATTTTGGGTGCCTGCTATGGCCGATGCCCCATTAAGAGGTTATAATGGACGCCATGAATGGTTTTGGGAACCAGGCGATGAGGCCCATATATTTCCACTGCAAAATTTAATGGAGATGTACTATAAATCGGTTGGAAGGAATGCCACCTTGATCATGGGGCTTACCCCGGGCCCGGACGGACTTTTGCCAGAACCCGATGTGCAACGGCTAAAAGAATGGGGTATAGAGATAAAAAGGAGATTTTCCAATCCCGTGGCCAGTACTTCCGGTATGGGTAATAAGGTAGAATTGCGCTTTAAAGAGCCCACGGTCATAAATCATGTGATAGTACAGGAAGATATTGCCAAAGGGGAGCGTATTAGAGAATATCAGATCGAAGGCTATACAGAAGGACGTTGGCAGACCCTAACAAAAGGGCAGAGTATAGGTAATAAAAGAATAGCACAATTTGATAAGGTAAAATTAAGTAGATTGCGCCTTAAAATTATGGCTTCGAATGGGGTAGCGCAGATTAAAAATCTGAGTGCCTTTTATGTTGAGTAAAAAAAAAATTAAAGTAAAAACATGGATTTACAACTTAAGGACAAAGTAATATTGGTAACAGGAGGCTCCAAAGGCATTGGACATGGAATCAGCACGGTTTTGGCCGAGGAAGGTGCTATTCCCGTAGTGGTTGGAAGAGATAGAAAAAGTATGCTGGAGGTGGTGGCAGCCATTGAGAAAAGTGGTGGCAAGGCCTCTTTTGCCACGGCAGAACTTACCGATCCTGAGCAGTGCAGACTAGCTGTTGAAAGTGCCGTTAAAAAGTTTGGAAGAATAGACGGAGTGGTCAACAATGCTGGGATAAATGATGGGGTTGGACTGGAGAATGGAAATTACGAGGATTTCCTTCGTTCTATAAATCGCAACCTGACCCATTATTATTTAATGGCTCATTACGCCTTGCCAGAGCTCAAAAAAAATAAAGGGGCCATTGTAAATATAGGTTCCAAGACCTCTATGACCGGACAGGGAGGAACATCGGGTTATGCGGCGGCCAACGGGGGGCGTAATGCCATTACCCGTGAATGGGCAGTAGAATTGCTGCCGTACAATATTAGGGTCAATGCCGTAATAGTGGCCGAATGTTATACCCCGCTATATGACCGCTGGATAAAAACTTTTGATGACCCAGAAGAAAAATTAAAGAGCATAACCGATAAAATTCCATTGGGTCAACGCATGACAACGGCAAGGGAAATTGCCAATACCGTTGCCTTTCTGCTTTCGGAAAAATCCAGTCACACCACAGGGCAATTACTCTTTGTAGACGGAGGGTATACCCACCTTGATCGATCAATTTCTTAATCAAACACTATAAACAAACATTAGTAAAACATCAATAATCAACAATAAAATGAAAGACCATTCCCAACCTGTAGTATCCAAAAAGGTGCTTATTCCATTTATTTTAATCACCTCCCTATTTGCCCTTTGGGGCTTTGCAAATGCCGTTACCGATCCCATGGTGCAAGCCTTTAAAAAAGTCTTGGAGCTCTCCAACTCTCAGGCAGCCTGGGTACAAATGGCATTTTACGGGGGCTACTTCTGTATGGCCTTGCCCGCCGCCCTGTTTGTACGTAAGTACTCTTATAAGGTGGGAGTGTTAATTGGTTTGGCCCTCTATGCGGGAGGAGCTTTATTGTTTTATCCGGCCGCTATTACGGAACAATTTTGGTTTTTCTGTTTAGGGCTCTATGTGCTTACCTTTGGATTGGCTTTCTTGGAAACAACGGCCAACCCCTATATTTTGGCCATGGGTTCCCCAGAAACGGCCACTCAGCGCCTAAATTTGGCCCAAGCCTTTAATCCGGTCGGACTTTTACTTGGTCTATTGGTGGCCCAACAATTTGTACTAAAAAAATTACAGTCAGACGATATTGAGAATTATTCCGCACTGGCAGAGGCCAAAAAAGCCCTTATCAGGACTACCGATCTAATGGTAATTAGGGACCCCTATGTGATTTTAGGACTGGTTATACTCGCTGTTTTTGTATTGATAGTCATAAGTAAAATGCCCCAGGCCAGGGATGAGGGCGGTATACCCAGTTTAGGGGATACCTTTAGTGGCTTGTTCAAAAACAAGAAATATGTTCTAGGGGTGGTGGCACAGATTTTTTATGTAGGTGCCCAAATCATGTGCTGGACGTATATCTATCAGTATGCCGAAGCCATTGGGATGTCCAGTGAGGATGCTGCCACCTATCAATTTGCTGCTTTTATACTTTTTCTTGTGGGTAGGGCCATAGGTACCTATATGCTGAGGTTCATGAGCCCAGGGAAATTATTGATGTACTTTGCCATTTTTGCAGTTCTTTGCTGCTTGGGTACTATTTACCTGGAGGGGATAATTGGACTCTACAGCCTAGTGGGGATTACCTTTTTTATGTCGCTTATGTTCCCTACAATTTACGGTATTGCCCTGAACGGACTTAATGAGGAAGAATCTAAAATTGGGGCTGCAGGTCTTGTGATGGCCATTGTAGGAGGAGCGCTAATGCCCAAATTACAAGGGATGATCATAGATGCCGGAGGAAATGCCGTAGACGATATACAGATTATGGGAGTTCCGGAAGTTAATTTTTCTTTTATTCTGCCCTTGGCCTGCTTTGTTTATATCGCTTGGTACGGACTGCGTGTATTCAAGAAATACGAACTACAATCTTAATAGTTAACCACAAGTAATAACCAAATATCAAAAAAATGAAAAGACATTGTTTGGCATTGGACCTTAAAGATGATCCAGAGTTAATAAAAGCGTATGATGATTATCACAAAGAAGTTTGGCCAGAAGTACTCCAAAGCCTAAGGGAATCTGGAATTCAGGATATGGCCATTTATAGGGTAGGGAACAGACTGTTTATGATTATGTATGTTGATGATAGTTTTTCCTTTGAAAAAAAGGCCGAAATTGATGCAAAATACCCGGAGAATGAGAAATGGGAAGAATTGATGCTGAACTACCAGCAAAGTCTGCCTATGGCAAAGCCAGGGGAGAAGTGGATGCTAATGGAAAAGGTTTTTCAGCTTTAATACATAAAGCGGTAAACCAAAAACGATAAATAATGGTAAAATGTAGCGTCAGTGTACGGAATATCAGGATCCAGAAGGGCTATATAGTACTTTTTATGGCACTTTCCTTAATGGGCTGTAAAACGGACAAGGGTCAGTCCAAAGATTCGGAGCCAGAACAAAGGGCTGTTTACGAGAAAGGTTCTTTTGGCTATGATAAGGCCTTTTTGTCCGAGCATTATAAGGATTTGGTGGTTTTGGAAAACGGCCTGTCCAGTGTACTGGTCTCCCCGGAACTCCAGGGCCGTGTTATGACCAGTACGGCAAGGGGCGATGACGGACAGAGTTTCGGATGGATAAATTACGATTTAATCGCTTCTGGAGAAACCAAAGAGCATTTTAATCCTACCGGCGGCGAGGAGCGATTTTGGCTGGGACCGGAAGGAGGGCAGTTTTCCCTCTATTTTAAAAAAGGGGCCAAGTTTGAATTCCAGGATTGGTATGTGCCAAAGGAACTGGATACAGAACCATTTGCCTTGGTAGGTAGTACAAAAGATGAGGCCCGTTTTGAGAGGCAAATGAAGTTGGAGAATTACTCCGGTACCATTTTTAACCTACTGGTGCAAAGAACCATTTCACTTATAGATAAAGACCAAGCATCAAAGGAGTTGGGGATTCCTATCCCGGAAGAGGTCAATATGGTTGGTTTCGCCTCAGAAAACAGCTTAACCAATACAGGGAGCCAAGACTGGACAAAGGCGACCGGTCTGCCTTCTATTTGGATATTGAGTATGCTGAATTCCTCTAAAGAAACCACTATTGCCATCCCCTTTAAAAAAGGAAGGGAGTCCGAGTTGGGCAAAAAGGTGACCGATGATTACTTTGGAAAGGTTCCGCAAGACCGCTTAAAGGTAATGGACAGCGTACTGTTCTTTAAGGCAGATGGACAGGCACGTGGTAAAATTGGGATTTCCCCGGAGCGGGCCCTGCCCGTACTGGGCAGTTATGATGCCAAGAACAAAGTACTTACAATAGCTAAATTTAGCCTACCGGAAGGAAGAACCGAATATGTAAATTCGTTATGGAAAATACAGGACCGCCCCTTTAAAGGAGATGCGGTAAATGCTTATAATGATGGACCTTTGGAAGATGGGGGACAGTTGGGACCGTTTTACGAACTGGAAAGTTCCTCTCCTGCCCTGGCATTAAAATCTGGGGGGCGTGAAACCCATAAACACCAGACCTATCATTTTATAGGCGATGTAAAACATTTGGATGTTTTGTCCAAAGAGATTTTGGGAGTACCCATAAATGAAATTGTGATAAAGGAGTAAAGAATTCCTATTGCCAACTCCACAGATTTGGAGAGGTGTAGTAAAGGGAAAAATAATAGATAAGTATAATTAAGACCATGGCAGCCATGCAGCAAAACAAAAAGGAAATTAAGATCAACACCAAGTATCCTTCTGTTGATGATTTAAGGAATAGGGCGAAACAAAGGATACCCAAGTTTGCCTTTGAATATTTGGACGGAGGGTGCAATGAAGATGTAAACCTACATAAGAATACCTCTGAAATTAGGGAGGTAGAGCTTTTGCCCTATTATTTAAGTAAGCACACCGGCTCTAGTATGAAGACAGAGTTGTTCGGACATGTCTATGATGCTCCCTTTGGGATAGCACCTGTAGGGCTCCAGGGACTAATGTGGCCCAATGCCCCTGAAATATTGGCAAAATCGGCCTTTGAACATAATATTCCTTTTATTCTAAGTACGGTAACTACCAGTAGTATAGAAAGGATTAGCGAGATTACTGAGGGTAAAGCTTGGTTCCAGCTGTACCATCCCACAGAGGATAGTGTTAGGGACGATATTATAAAAAGGGCAGAGGCTGCGGAATGTCCGGTATTGGTAATTCTTGCCGACGTACCCACCTTTGGTTTCCGCCCTAGGGATATTAGAAACGGTTTGGCCATGCCACCAAAAATGTCGGTCAAAAATATTCTTCAGATATTGGGCAAGCCCAATTGGGCCATGCAGACGCTTAGACACGGACAGCCTAATTTTGAAACATTAAGACCTTATATGCCCAAAGGATTGGATTTGGCGCAATTGGGGAAGTTTATGGACAAGACATTTTCGGGCCGACTCAATGAGGAGAAGATTAAGCCTATTAGGGATATGTGGAAAGGAAAATTGGTGATTAAAGGAGTGGCCAACGAAGCTGATGCGGAGAGCGCTATTAGGTTGGGACTGGACGGAATAATAGTCTCCAATCACGGGGGTAGACAGTTGGATGCCGGGGAATCTACCATTAAACCGTTGGCAAGAATCGCCGAAAAATATGGAAAACAAATAAAAGTAATGATGGACAGTGGCTTAAGAGGTGGTCCGGATATTGCCAGGACCTTGGCCAGTGGGGCAGAATTTACCTTTATGGGGCGTTCCTTTATGTACGGGGTGGCCGCCTTGGGCGCCAAAGGTGGTGACCATACCATTTCACTTTTAAAAACAGAATTGCAACAGGTTATGGAACAAATTTGCTGTGAAGAGGTAAAGGACTTCCCTAATCACCTAATTTAACCTATTTGGTGCCGATTGTTTTTTTGGTGCCAAGAATAGAAAGTCAATGCTATCCGGTTGAGCCTGCCTGTAGAAGGCAGGCTCTAGGAGGCATAGGTATTAAATTTAATGAAACTGGGGTCAGCCGTTTGTAATTCAAGTTATATCGAAGTCCCTATTTAACAGTTCTTTTGCTTTGAGGAAACACAAGGCAATGACGCTTTAATAGGACTGTCAACTATTGGAGTGCTAATTCTATTAGGGTTTCAAGCTGTTGTTTTCCAATCTGGTAGCAAAAGATATTTGTTCCAGTTCTTGGCCTGGTTCCTTGATCTGTTCTATGAGGATACGCAATGCTTTTTGACCTATTTCCTTTATTGGTTGATGGAGATAGGGGATAGGGTCTTCCAAGAAATTGTAGGAGGAATTTTGGTCAAATACCACAACATCCACTTTTTTTAGAATCTTCCTGTCCAGAGCTAGCATTTGTGTTAAACCCTCCTCCGCCAAAGTGTTGGTATGAAAATAGATAGCGTCTACTCCGGCATCCTGAAGCAGTTCCTTTACCACCTTTTTCATTTCTGCTTTTAAGGAGGTGTGATCTATTTTTTTTATGCAGCTGTTGTCTATGGGTGCTCCTGCTTGTTTAAGCGCCTCTAGGTAGCCCTGATGTCTTTCCTGGTAGTGGTGCAAACTAGAGTCATAGAGTACGGCCCCAATTTTCTTGTTTCCTTTTTTTAATAAATAATTAGTGGCCTGCATGGAGGCCTTAAAATTGTCTACGGTGACATAGTTTGTTTTAAGGTCTTTGAAGAACCTGTCGATCAATACGAATGGAATGCCCGATTTGCTGAGGTCGGAAATTATTTCCTTGGATCCTTCCGGCGCGGCAATTATAAAGCCGTCTACCTGCCTCATTTTAAGAAAGTCCAGCACCTTGTTGAACTTTTCAACATTTTCATCAGAGGATCCAAATATTACCGTATAGTCTTGGGAGAACGCCTCATCTTCAATATTTCGGGCCAAATTGGAAAAAAAGGGGTTGGAAATATCGGCTACGATTACCCCAATGGTCCTGGTTTTATTGGTTTTAAGACTCCTGGCATTCCAATTGGGATGATAGTTTAATTCTTTGGCCACTTCCCGTATCCTCTTGGCCGTTTTTTCAGAAACCCTATTCTCTTTTCCTTTGTTGCTTAAAACATAAGAAACCAAGGGAATGGAGACTCCCACAATTTTAGCGATATCTTTTAAGGATGTTTTTGGTTTCATTGTTGTTTGTCCTTATTTGACTGGAATGCTGTAAAATAGCTGTAACGACTTAGTAATCTGTTTGTTGGCGTGCTTCCTGGCCAAAGTTTCCCAGAAGGTAAAATTACTAAATATAAAACAAACGAAAGAGTTGGTAATGGCT
>JBFHGV010000060.1:0-9716 GCA_041582955.1 Arenibacter sp. | reverse complement strand
TTATTTGGATTTCCGATTTTATCCTCAAAGTTATTTTTAAGACCGATGGGGATGATGTGCAATTGGCCTTTAGCAAGATAGAACTGGGAGACTATATTACAGAACAGATGGAAGCCGTGGAAAAAGAAGATGAGGTGGATTCTGAAATACAGATTTTTCAGAATGCATTGGAGTTTTCCGCCGTCAAAGCACGCGAGGTAATGGTTCCAAGAACCGAGATTGCGGCAGTGGAGCTCCATGAAACACCCAAAAACCTTGCGAAATTGTTTACGGAAACCGGTTATTCCAAAATATTGGTATTCAAGGATACTATAGATAATATCATAGGTTATGTACATTCCTATGAGTTATTTAAAAAACCTAAGACGGTAAAAAGCATACTTCTTCCTGTAGAATTTGTTCCGGAAACCATGCTCATAAATGATATACTGAATATTCTGACCAAGAAGCGGAAGAGTATCGCCGTGGTGCTCGATGAATATGGGGGTACATCTGGGGTGATGACGGTAGAAGATATTGTAGAAGTTCTTTTTGGGGATATTGAGGATGAACATGATAGTACGGACCTTCATGAGGAACAGATAGATGAGAAGACGTTTAAGTTTTCTGGGAGATTGGAAGTAGATTATGTAAATGAGCAGTACAAATTGGAATTACCGGAGAGCGATGAATACGAAACCTTGGGCGGATTGATCATTAACGAAACGGGGGAGATTCCTGAGCAGGACTCGGAAATTAGGATCCACGGGTATCTTTTTAAGGTATTGGAGGTTTCCAGCAATAAAATAGATTTGGTTTCCTTGGAGTTAGTGGAGAAGCATTAGGGGTTTAAGTGTTTATTTTGGTGTTTTTTAGTTTTTATTATTTCAAAAGAAAGTGGTAATTTCGCCACCCGATAGTTATCGGCATAATATTAAACAGTTTACGTAATGGCAATTTTAGAGAATATAAGGAAACGAACTACCGTTTTAATTTTAATCATTGGTTTGGCATTGTTCGCATTTGTAATTTCCGGTGTGTTCAGTAGCAACGAATTGGGTGGTGGAAAGGTAGGTTCTTCCGTGGGAGAGGTTAATGGGGATGAAATTTCCATAGATCAATTTAGGAGAGATGTGGAAGCTTATTCTAGAATGGCCGGTCCTAGTGCTTCTTCTATACAGTTGGTTAACCAGGTGTGGGACAGGCAGGTTAGAAACACCATACTAAGTCAGCAATTTGAAGATTTAGGTATTGAAATAGAACAGGATCAGATCATCAATTATATCAAGACCATTCCGTCTTATGTTCAAAATCCTGAATTTCATAATTCCAATGGCGTATTTGATGAAAATAAATTTAGGGAAGCGGTAGCCGATTGGAAAGCCAATAACCCTTCTCGCTATAACCTATGGCTGCAAGATGAACAAGCCATAATCCAGAATGCAAAGGAGCAAAGATATTTTAACCTTATTAGGGCAGGAGTAGGTTCTACCTTAAAAGAAGGAGAGTTGGATTACAAATTGGCCAATGACAAGGTGGATATAAAATATGTAAGGGTGCCATTTTCATCCATTCCTGATTCCTCCATTGCCGTGACCAAAAAAGAGATAGCTGCCTACATAAAAGACCATGAAAGGGATTTTAAACAAGACAGGGCTAGAGATATTCAGTTTGTTTATTTTGAGGAAAAGGCCTCTTTGGAGGATGAGAATGCCGTGAAAGAGGAAATTACCAAGCTTTTGGAAGATCGTGTAGAGTACAATGCACAAAAAGATGCCAACGATACTATTAAAGGTTTTAGGAATACCGAAGATATGATGGCCTTTTTGGATAGGAATTCCGATACAAAATACGATACCATATACAAAGCCAAGAAGGATTTGCCTGCAAAATTTGCAGATACACTAATGGCATTGGGCAAAGGTGATATATTTGGACCATACAGGGATGGCGATTTCTTTAAGGTTTCCAAAATGATGGACAGAAAAGCTAACGGTACGGTAAAATCTAGCCATATTCTAATTTCTTACGAAGGAGCACAACGTGCCAACCCCGAAGTTACCAGAACCAAGGAGGAAGCAGAGAAAAGAGCCAAGGAATTATTGAGGGAGGCAAAGGCAAAACCAGCTATTTTTACAGAGTTGGCCCGTGATAATTCTGACGGACCTTCCGCGCCACAAGGAGGGGATTTGGGATATAACCAAGAAGGGGTAATGGTAGCTCCATTTAACGATTTCACCTTTAATAACCCTGTAGGGGCTATAGGATTGGTAGAAACCGATTTTGGATTCCATGTGGTTAAAATAGATGACAAGCAGGATGTGGTAAGAATAGCCACTTTAGCTAGGGAAGTTGAACCTTCCGAGGAGACTATAAACACCTTGTTTACCGAAGCTACAAAATTTGAAATGGAGACTATTTCCGATAAGGAATTTACGGCAGCTGCCAAAGAGAACAATTATTTGGTAAGGCCAGTAAACAAGATCAAGGAAATGGATGAGAGCCTTCCTGGTCTTTCTGCCCAACGCGCTATTGTACAGTGGGCCTTTAACGAGGATACCGAACTGGGAGAGGTGAAAAGGTTTAATATCAACAACGGATATGCCGTTGTTCAATTAACCGCCAAGTATACAAAAGGTCTAATGAGTGTGGAAGATGCATCTGCTATAGCGCTTCCAAAGATCAGAAAGGATAAAAAGGCAGCCCAGATCATAGAGGCCAATAAAGGGAAGTCTATGGATGCCTTTGCAAAGGATAATAGCGTTATTGCTGCTACTGCCTCTGCTTTAACAATGAAGTCGCCAACTATTCCCGGTGCAGGATCGGAGGCCTTTGTTGTGGGTACCGCCTTTGGCATGGAAGAAGGAGAGACCTCTGGTCTGATAAAAGGAGATAGCGGGGTGTATATGCTTACCGTAACCAAAAAAGAAGCGGCTGCCGAGTTGGACAATTATAGTACCTATGCCAATAATCTGCAATCTGCTGCTGCTGGCAGGGTTAATTTTGCTGTATATAACTCTTTAAAAGAAGCTTCTACCATAGAGGACAAAAGAGCTAGCTTTTATTAATACCAGTCCAGAAAATTCATAAACAAAAAATCTCCCCGATCGGGGAGATTTTTTGTTTATAGACGTTGTGGTCCTGCTAATGGGTACCGTAGCACCTTCTTTTATTTTGTCATCTTGGAATAAGGGATTATGGTAGTATAGCCCTTGTTCATAAAGTAGTCCGGGGTAGATTTGTTTCCGGTGGCCAGAATAAAATCGCCTCCCCAGGCCCCCAAGCTTTTTATGGCACCTTTGTAATCCGGGAATAATTCTTCCTTTACTGTAGGTATACCTAGTATTTCACTAATGATACTTTCGTGTTTTTTTATCAGTTTTTCAAACTGGCCTAAACGGGTACAGGTAAGTATGCGCTGGGTAATACTGTTTATTTGGGAAAGGGTTGAAAATAGGTTGATCTCTTTGCTCCTATATTGGGCTATACCATCCCTGCTGTTCTGTTTTTGGTTTAAATGGATAAAAAATAGATTGCTTTTAAAATTGGGATTAAAGTCTACTGCGTTTACAATGGGCTTGGAATCCTTTAATTGATAGGTTATAGGTCCGTTGTGCTGTGCGCAGGCTATATCGTAACCACTGCCGGAAAATGCGTTCCAAAGTAGGGTGTAGGCATCTACATTGGCCCATTGGGCAATATTGTTGATTAGGGTAGATGATGTTCCCAGCCCCCAGTCCCTAGGGAAGTTCAAAGCGGTGGTGATGTCCCTGCCTGTATTGCTTTTTAGGAAATCGGGATTCAGTTTTTGGGCCTCTAAAAGGATGGTCCTTAGGGTTTGTGCAATTTTAGTGCTTTCTAAGGAGGACTGTTCGCTTACGGTTTTTTCTGTACTTTGGGTAGGGCTGATAGGAGTGAGCTGTTGCAATTGAAATGAGGCCTCAAACCATGTTTTTCCCTTTTCGTCCAAACTTTTCCAAGTCAGCTGGGGCTTATCGGTTTCTTTTACCGTTAAAGATTGTCCGTATAGGGTTGGTAGTGCCAGGCTTAGAGCCCCATCCAGTACCAGGTACTCCCCTGTTAACAGGAGTTTGCCATTACTGTAGAATTGTTTTGTCATTTGTTGGATCTCAACTCATTAAAAGCTTGTACAACCGCACTGTGCGTTGCAGTATGGTTTTTAAAATGGGCTATCAGACTATGTTTTTCCGATTTAGTAGCCCCTAATTGGTTTAAGATATTAAGTAGGTGCATTTTCATGTGTCCCTGTTGTATACCGGTAGTGACCAGTGAGCGTATGGCGCCAAAGTTTTGGGCCAATCCGGCCACGGCCACGATTTGCATCAGTTCCTTGGCCGTGGGTTGCTGTAGTATTTCCAGGGCCAGTTTAACCAGTGGATGTAAATTGGTTAGTCCACCAACCGTGCCAACAGCTAAGGGGATTTCTATCCAAAATTTAAATATACCATTATCTATACTGGCGTGTGTAAGGCTGCTGTATTGTCCGTCTTTGGCAGCATAGGCATGTGCTCCTGCCTCTATGGCCCTAAAATCGTTTCCAGTGGCCAGGATAACGGCGTCTATACCGTTCATGATGCCCTTGTTATGGGTCACTGCCCTATAGGGTTCCACTTTGGCCATATTTACGGCTCGTACCATTTTTTGCGCAAAATCCATCGGCTCCATACCGGCTTGGGCCTTTAAATCTGGTACCGGACAACTTACTTCGGCCCTTACCAAACAATTGGGAATATTATTGGATAGGATGCTCATTACAATTTCCAAATCTTTTTCGCGCTCTGTAAAGGCATCGTAAAGCTGTGCCTCTTTCTTAAAGGTACTGGCAATGCCTTCCAAGCAAGAGTTAATAAAATTGGCACCCATGGCATCCTGGGTTTCAAAAGTGCAATGTAATTGGAAGTAGTTCTCCAAATCCGCGCTTTTGTTTCTTAGGGCAATGTTTTTGATGCCTCCTCCCCGCTTTTCCATATTTTTGGTTATGGCAGCAACACTTTCCAGTAGTTTGGGTTGTACCGTGTTGAAGAAATGAGTAAGCTTTTCAGTGTCCCCCTCAAATATAAAGTGGACCTGGCCTACTTTTTCCGTGCCCAAGACGGTAGCCTTGAACCCTCCTCTGGTGTGCCAATATTTGGCCGCTTTACTGGCAGCAGCCACTACAGAACTTTCCTCAATGGCCATGGGGATGGCATACAGCTTATTATTTATTAGAAAATTGGGGGCAATACCCAAGGGTAAATAGAAGTTGGTAATGGTGTTCTCTATAAACTCATCGTGTAAATTCTGTAATTTGGGGTCGCTATGCCAATATTGTTTAAGAATGGCTATTGTTTCCTCACTATTGTTAGTGTAATGCTTGGCAATCCAGCGTATCTTGTCCTCTTTGCCAAGTTTGGAAAATCCTTCAATAGGTGCAGTCATGGGATTTGCGGTTTTCGTGGCAAATATAGTAATAAGGTGCTAAAATTATGGAATTCTTAAAATAGACTTAAAAGGTTCAAGTGATGTGTTTTTTTTAAGCGAAAACGTTTTTTTTTGTCTATTTTTTAGTAATCTTGGAGATTTGAATCAAATTTTAACAATAAGTAAAATTCCCCACGGGATTTAAAGATTAAAAAATTGGTCAATCCAACATTTATGTTTGTGAAAAAAGTTCGCCTCTTACAGTTATTGATAATTACGTTCCTTTCATTTTCAAGCCTACTTGCCCAAAACAAACAGATTTCTATTGAAGAAATTTATGATGGTACTTTCAGAACCCAGGGTTTGGAGAAATTACGCTCTATGAAGAATGGAAAATACTATACCATTTTAAATGTGGATAGGGCTGCCAGAACTTCTTCTATTGAAAAGTATGATTATAAAACCTTGGAGAAGGTAGAGACTATATTGTCCTCCTCCAATTTTAGTGAAATACCTTTTTTTACGTCTTATGAATTTAGTGTGGACGAATCAAAAATTCTACTGGCTACAGAGGTCCAGTCTGTTTTTAGAAGGTCTACCTTGGGAATTTTCTTTGTATATGACCTTGGTTCCAAACAAATAATCAAGATTTCCAATTCCAAAATCCAGGAGCCACGTCTCTCCCCTGACGGGAGTAAGGTGGCCTACGTGCAAAACAATAATATTTTTGTACTGGATATCTCCACTAGACTTACAACTCAAATAACTTTTGACGGCGAAAAGAATAAGGTGATCAATGGGGTTACAGATTGGGTCTACGAGGAGGAATTTGCCTTTGTAAGGGCTTTCGACTGGAATGCGGACGGATCTAAATTGGCCTTTATACGTTTTAACGAGACCGAAGTTCCAGAATTCTCCATGGATGTTTATGGTACAGACCTATATCAGACCCAGACCGTGTTTAAATACCCCAAGGCAGGGGAGAACAATTCGGAGGTCTCTTTGCATATAGTGGATATAATCACCTTGAAAATTACCCCGGTAGATCTTCATGAGGCCTATTATATTCCTAGGATAAAGTGGATGAACCACCCTAGCTACCTTAGTGTCCAAACTTTAAACCGACACCAAAACAGCTTAAAATTATTGGCAGTAAACGCTACCAATGCCAGTACATCTATATTGCTGGAGGAAACAGATAAAGCCTATGTTGATGTTACGGACAACCTAACATTTTTGGAGGACGATAGCTTTATATGGACCAGTGAGAAGGACGGTCATAACCATATCTATTTGTATAATTCCGAGGGCGAACTTATGAATCAGGTGACCAAGGGAGAGTGGGAGGTAACCAATTATTATGGCTATGACCAAAACGAGGACCGGGTATATTACCAATCTACAGAAAATGGGTCTATTAATCGGGATGTTTACAGTATAAGGAGCAATGGAAGAAATAAGAAGCGCCTAACCGTGGAGGAGGGTGCCAATTCGGCCGATTTCAGTGCCGATTTCACTTATTTTATCAATACCTATTCCAGTGCCACTATTCCGCCAAGGTATACCCTTCATAAGGCAACCAATGGTAAGAAGCTAAAGGATATTCTTGATAACACTAATTTATTAAAAACCTTGGATGATTATGTGTTGGGTGAGAAGGAGTTTTCCACTATTTCTATTCATGGCAATGAATTAAATATGTGGATGGTTAAACCAAGGGATTTTGATCCTGCCAAGGAGTACCCCCTATTTATGACGCAGTACAGTGGTCCAGGGTCGCAGTCCGTTTCCAATAAATGGTTGGGAAGCAATGACTACTGGTACCAAATTTTGGCGAATAAGGGGTATATTGTGGCCTGTGTTGATGGCAGGGGGACTGGATTTAAAGGTCGCGATTTTAAGAAGGTCACCTATAAGGAATTGGGGAAATATGAGGCAGAGGACCAAATAGCCGCAGCAAAGAAATTGAGTGAATTGCCGTATATAGATGAAGGGCGTACCGGAATTTGGGGATGGAGTTATGGCGGATTTATGTCTACCAATTGCCTCCTAAAAGGGAATGATACGTTTGAAATGGGTATTGCCGTGGCTCCGGTAACCTCCTGGAGGTTTTATGATACTATTTATACGGAGCGGTTTATGCGAACCCCACAGGAAAATGCCAGCGGTTATGACGACAATTCCCCCTTTAATTACCCAGAGTTGTTAAAGGGAAAATACCTGTTAATACACGGTAGCAGCGATGATAATGTGCATGTGCAGAACACCATGAGGATGATAGAGGCCTTGGTACAAGCCAATAAGCAGTTTGATTGGGCCATTTATCCAGACAAGAACCATAGTATTTATGGGGGTAATACCCGTTTGCACCTCTATACCAAAATGACCAATTTTATACAGGAAAATTTATAATTAACATATTAAAATAATGCAAAAGACAATTAAACAAGCCCATCAGAAAGAATTATTTGGCCACCCGGTAGGACTTTATATTTTATTTTTCACTGAAATGTGGGAACGTTTTTCCTATTATGGGATGCGGGCAATTTTGGTGTTGTACCTGGTTACCCAAACTACAGATAAAAATCCGGGATTGGGTTGGACCAACGGTGAGGCCTTGGCACTATACGGTTGGTACACCATGTTGGTGTACGTTGCCTCCATCCCTGGAGGGATTATTGCCGATAGGGTCCTTGGCCAAAAAAAGGCAGTTATCCTTGGGGCCGTACTCTTGGTTATAGGCCATAGTGTTTTGGCCATAGAGGAGATGTGGGCGTTTTATACAGGATTAGGATTCATAATTGCAGGGGTTGGTATGTTAAAACCCAATATCTCTACCATGGTAGGGGGGCTTTATCCAAAGGGAGATATAAGACGTGATAAAGGGTTTACCATCTTCTATATCGGTATTAATGTAGGGGCATTTTTGTCCAGTTTAATTGTGGGTTACATTGGTGAGGTCTACGGATGGCATTATGGATTTGGACTAGCGGGTATTTGTATGCTTTTTGGATTGTTACAATTTGTTCTTGGACAGAAATATTTGGTAGGTGTAGGAGATTTTTTGGGGAAATCACAAAATCAGGAAGATCAGGATGCCTTAAAACGTCCCCTTACTAAAATTGAAAAGGATAGGGTAATTGTATTAGTACTGTCATTCCTAATGGTTATAGTATTCTTTGGAGCCTTTGAACAGGCAGGTGGTCTTATGAATATCTACGCTGCCGAAAAAACCAATAGGATGCTAATGGGCTGGGAGGTTCCGGCCTCTTGGTTTCAATCCTTAAATGCCTTTTTTATTATTACCTTAGGTACAGTAGTGGCCAATTACTGGGCCAGTCGAAAACTTAAGAATAAAGAGGCGTCATCCTTATTTAAGATGATAGTTGGGTTAATTGTAATGGGAACTGGTTTTTTGTTTATGACTGCCGCATCGGCCCAATTTCAAAGTTCGGGCTCATCAGCCATGTATTGGTTGGTCCTGGCCTATCTGTTCCATACCTTGGGGGAGCTGAGTCTTTCTCCGGTGTCATTGTCTTTTGTAACAAAATTGGCACCTGCCAAATATGCTTCCCTAATGATGGGGCTTTATTTTGCCACAACAGGATTGGGAAATAAGTTAGCGGGATTGTTGGGAGAATCTGCTTCTGAATTTGGAGAGTATACGGTGTTTACGGGTATTGCTATCTTCTGTATCCTTTTTGGATTGTTGATTGGGGTGTTCTTTAAGAAATTAAAAACGCTTACTCATGGCGCGGAAGACAATGAGCAGGACATGAAAGACAATATGCAGGACATGAAAGATAATGAACCCTATGAACTTGCCGATCCGGACATCAATAAGGCCAGATAAGCAGTTTGGATAAGTTTCTAACAAAAATAGAGATATGAATACTGATATTGAGAACCTATTTAAGGATAAGGTCCTGGGACATCCTGCCGGACTTTTTGTACTTTTCTTTACGGAAATGTGGGAACGTTTCTCGTTTTATGGGATGCGTATCTTATTGGTATTGTTCCTGACAGCCCCAATTTTGGACGACAATCCGGGTTGGGAATGGCCTAGGGAACACGCCTTGGCACTTATTGGTACCTATGCCTCCCTATTGTACCTTACGCCAATTATTGGGGGGTGGATAGCTGATAAAATTACGGGTTATAGGCTGGCAGTGGTTATAGGATGCGTAATCATGACCTTGGGCCACGGGGCCATGGCCTTGGAAACCACAGCTTCCTTTTATTTGGGTCTTGCCTTATTGATTATAGGCACAGGCTTTTTTAAGCCCAATATCACTTCCATAATTTCTGAAATGTAT
>JBFHGV010000059.1:0-9761 GCA_041582955.1 Arenibacter sp. | reverse complement strand
GTTTTCATGATTATTGTTCTTTAACGTTATACAATATTAAGGGTTTGCCCCTGTATATGCATTGATGTATGTTAAGAACAACATTAGTTCTGCTTAAAGTTCTTTTTTGCCAGTTCCTTTCTAACGCGACTCAAACTTTCTGGGGTAATCCCTAAATAAGAGGCAATCATCCATTGTGGAACTCTTAGGGTCAGGTCTGGATACAGTTTTATAAAATTAATATATCTGGTTTCGGCACTGGCACTTAAAAGTAAGTTTATTCTTTTTTGCTGATGTCGTATGTGATTGTGGAGTGCAATCTCATTGTACTTTCTAAATGAAGCACTTATTTCACTGGCTTCGGTTATAAATTGAGGATCAATTAAAACCACAATGGTCTCTTCAATGGCATCTATAAACATATCTGATGGCTCATTAAAAAATGTACTGCTGCGATCTACCACGATCCAATTTTCGGAACCAAATTGAATAATATGCTCTTTTCCCAAGGTATCTACTGTATAGGCACGTAAAAGACCGCTTTCCACAAAAAAAGAATGCTGACAAACTTCTCCAGGACGCAGTAAGACATTACCCTTTGGTATATGTTTCATCTTAACCTTTTTTATTAAGGTTTGGAATTCCGGTTCAGCAATATTGGCTTTGGCCTTTAGGTATTTGTTGAAATTTTGCATACGTAGCGCTCTAGTCTTTTTTTATTGAAGTGATTGTACGTTTTAGTTGTAATATCCTGTTAAAACTTCATGCTCAACTATAAATAAGTGACCACTATCTCAATTTTATGTGCCTACACCTACTATAGCACTTCCCTTTAACCATAAAAACCAATCATAAATTGACCCCAACAATTAGGTATGCCGAGTAACAACCCGGTCAAGCAAATCCCTCTATTACCTCCAAATGGGTATCATTAAGATAGTGTTTAAAGGCTATATGACTATAAAACCACATTTGTTATTGTTCCAGGTCAATTGCCCTTAATTTTTCCAAAACATTCTAGACGTCCATAGAACGTCTTTCGTTCTTTAAGGAGTACAAAAAAGCGATTAAACAGATTTACTTTTAGTTCGTGTCTTGTCTTGGAACTTATTGGGCTCAGTTTCTACTTATAAAGGTAATAAAATAAGCGATAATCTAGTGAGAGTGAAACTGCAATTCTGACTGAAATACCTTTATATATGGGCTTGAAATCTCATTTATGTTATTCTAATTACACTATAAATCCGTAATTTAGCTTAAATAAATAAAACACATATTAACATGAAAAAATTAGCTCTTTTTGTACTTATGATCGCTGTATCCTTTGGAGTACAGTCACAGATCTCAACACCGGCACCGAGTCCGGCCTCTACCTTGATTCAGAAGGTAGGGTTGACCGATGTAACGGTTGAATATTCAAGACCATCCATGCGGGGTAGGACTATATTTGGGGACTTGGTTCCCTATGGTAAATTATGGCGTACAGGAGCCAATGCCAGAACCAAAATCACCTTTAGCGATGATGTAATGATAGGGGACCAGGAGCTTAAGGCAGGGTCCTATGCTATTTTCACAAAGCCTGGGACCACTTCGTGGGAAGTATTTTTTTATACCGATACCAATGGAGGTGGAACTCCTTCAGATTGGGACGAGAGTAAGGTAGCAGCAAAGACTACTGCTCAAGTATATTCTATGGATATGCCAGTAGAAACCTTTACCATAAGCTTGGACGATCTTTCTGCGGATTCAGCAACCATAGGGATGCTTTGGGAAAAATCCTATGTGGGAGTAAAGTTTAGCGTGCCTACTGATAAAACTGTTATGTCTGGTATAGATAGAATAATGAACGGTCCTACTGCGAGCGACTATTACGCTGCAGCTGTTTATTATATGGATTCAGGAAAGGATATTAACAAAGCTAAGGAATGGATGGACAAGGCTATGAGCATGACCGATAAGCCAGCTTTTTGGCAGTTAAGACAACAATCATTGATCTATGCCAAGGCAGGAGACAAAAAGCAGGCCATTGCTACAGCCAAAAAGTCATTGGCCGCTGCTGAAGCTGCAGGTAATGATGACTATATAAAGATGAACAAAGACTCCCTGAAAGAGTGGGGGGCTATGTAAGGTATAATATGGAACCATTAAAAAGCTCACTAAAAAGTGAGCTTTTTTTGTATTATATCAGGGTTTCATTTGATGCTGAACAAAGTATAAATTACATTTTTAGTACCCCTCTTAAGCTATAGTTTACTACTGGCTTGCAATATTTTCCACATAGTGCGCTTTAAGCCAGACTTGGTATTCATTGGAATATTTTGGTCATTTTTAAATAAAGAAAGTACCCTTTTAGCCTCTTCGTTGCCTTTTGCTGCGGCAGTTGACATTTTATCTTGAAGTTGTGCTAAATCAGCATCCTTTCCCATTTTTTTTAACGATAACAGACTAAAAAGATCATTGGGACCATAGGTGTTCCCAGTCCGCGGGATGGCAATAATATGATCTAGCAATTGATTCTTTTTATTTGGGTCATTGAGTGATCCGTAGCAATGTGCAAGTAGGTAGTCCTGCATTCTTTCATCAACTGTATGGGGCTTGCCCACTCCTAGGTTTTCTGGCCATTGCTTGGAAGACTCCAGCAGGCTTATGGCCTTTGTATATCTCTTATGCTCAATATTTTTCAATGCCAATAAGATATGGGCCTGCGTATAGATATGTTTGCTCTCTGAGGCATGTTCAAAAGGTAGGATTTGAATATTTTTTAAAACCTCAATGGTTGTTTTATAGTCTTCTATAAGTAGTGCTGCCTTGGCATAAATAAGACCAATATTGGCATTAGGGGAGAAGATCCTATATGCCTTGCTAGCCATTTTATAGGCCTTGTCTGTTTGGTCATGGTCCAAATAAAACTGTACTGTTTCTTCCCATATCTTCCAGTCATCCACCTTATACTGTAGTGCCTTTAAATAGTCATTTTCGTTATTGGAATAATTGTTGTCATTCAGCATTTTCGCCCTAAACCTATAGAAAATATGGGAATCTGGTCTCATGCCACAATCTTTTAAGAGTTCTAGTCCCTTATTATTTTGGCCAATGGCAATATAATTTTGGGCCAAATAATATTTAAGTTTCCAATCTTGGTCAATGGAATGCGCCCATTCCAAAACAGCCAAAGTTTCTGCCCTATAGGGATAAACAAAGTCGATTGGCGATTTCAGTACTTGTGTTAGGAGTTGCTGGCTTTTAGAGGGATTGGTTTCCTTTAATAAATAAGATCTGGTTAAGTCTGCCTTAACATCATTAGTTGCCAATTCCAGTACTTCCAATGCCTCCTTGGTTAATCCAAGACCGTGGTAATAAATGCCCAGTTCCATAATGGTTTCGTTAGGAAATTCATTGTTTATGGTGTTGGGAAGGGATAGATGGACTTCATTGTTCAGGAATTGTGACTCAATTAGGGCAAAGTGATTAAGGGGATCTGCTGTAAGTAGATCATTATAGGCCTTATTAAATTGAAATGTGTTGCCCATCTTTCTCTGCAGTAGCAGTTGTAGTTGTTTGGCATTTAGGTTATAGTGGTTATAGTCCAATGCCTTTAGAGTGTATTGTTCTGCCTTTTTAAGATTGTTCTGCAAAAGGTATACCTCGGCCATTTGTGCGAAGGAGACCGATCTAAATTGCATACTTCTGGCCGACCAACCAAAAGACTCCAAGGCATTGATATGGTCCCCTTGTGACCTATATATAATTCCCGCCAAATAATTGGCCTCTGGGTGGTAGGTATCCAGTTTTAAAACTCTGTTGGCATACTTTAATGCCGTGTCGTAATCGGTCTTACGGTATTCCAATTCAGCTAATTTCAGCAATGCGCCCATATGGGCAGGTTCCAGGGCAAGGAGTTGCTTTAGTTTTTCCCATGCCAATTCATAATCCCTAAATTTTAAAGCCTCCCAACCTTCATGATATAATTTGGCATTCTCTGAAACAACCAAATTTTCGTCGTCCTTAAAGGGTCTTTTAAGAAGTGATTCCTCAGTATTATTGGAATAATAAAGCTTGCTGTTGCCTACTTTAACCACAATTTCGCCTTTGGGTTGTTTAGGAAGCTGCTTGGAAAATATTTCCATAGGACCTAAATGGAGTGCTTCGGTAAAGATTTCTTGGCCATTGATCACTACTTGTAAGGTATCCTTTATGTTTTGTAAGGAATTGATGCCTAAGTACAATCCATTATCTGATTCTTTAACATTAAGCACCCCATATTCATTTGCATCAACCATTCCGCCAATTTCTTTAAAGGGAAACCAAATTTCTCGCCATCGATCCATAACATAGGGTTCAAAATTGGCCTGGGAAATAGGATTGATAGCCCCAGGGAAATACTGATTAAATAAACGACCGGCTTGGAATTCCATATACTGTCCGTCATGGTCCGTAAGCAAGTCTTCCCAGATACCACCAGATCTGGCCTGGGACCACAACCACAGTTTCTGTCCCGGCATCTCTTCGTAGGGCGACCAGTGCCCAAAACCAAACTTGCTGTTGTGGTAATAGCCTCCAAAAAAGTCTTTATAATCGCCCACTACATGTTCAGATACATCGCCGGAAAAATTATTATTCTTATATAGTGATAAGTCTCTACCTTCAGCATCTATGGGCCAAGGTTTGGCATCTCCACTATGTTCCAAGAATTGATTTCCTGGATATATAAACTCTAGATCATCCGAAACCACTGCGGCAGCAGTCATCCAATTATAATACGATTGGTTTAGGGGAGAAGCATTGTACCATGAGGCATTGGTCTCAAAATAGGCTTTATCCTTTTCCAATTTTATTTCTACCCTCCATGCAGTTCTGGAGGGCAGGTCCATATTGCCCACAACACAGCTAATGCTGCCATCCGCATTGGTTTTTACCTTGTAGTCTACCGGGGTAGCAGTAGAAGGGTGATGGCCTATGAGTCCAAAATTGAATTCTATCCCCCCTGAAGTCCATGGACCGCGCATGGCGATATTTCTAAACTTGACTACTTCGTTTTTATAGAGAAATTCTTCACCTGTAGTTTTTTCTATGGCCCCCCATACTTTTCCTCCTATTTCGGGAAGTACAAATACCTTTATATAATCATTTTCCAAGGTTACTACCTTCCAATTTTTCTTCTTAGCGATATGTTCATATTCTTCAAATTT
This sequence comes from Arenibacter sp., assembly GCA_041582955.1. Taxonomy (GTDB): domain Bacteria; phylum Bacteroidota; class Bacteroidia; order Flavobacteriales; family Flavobacteriaceae; genus Arenibacter. The sequence continues at coordinate 4,593 of JBFHGV010000059.1, read as the reverse complement.
GAAATACGGAAAAATTTTGGTGTTGTTAGTCAGGATAGGCACGGGATTAGGATGCTTAAACCCGTAGGTCTCCAAAGACATTGTCTCTTCCTTAATGGTTAAGGAAGGGATTTGTGCTTGTGACACAAAACATACTACTAGGGCCACAAGAAGACTTATACGATCTATATTCACTTTGCTATTATTTAGGTTGTTTTATTTTATATACTGCTATGGCATCATTATTTCTGGCCATCAATACAATTTCTGTTTGGTCCTTTAAGGTTAGTTTGGTTATATCCCTAATTTCCCCGTCTATATTTAAGCCACTTTCCAAAATGTTAGCAGGTTTAAAACCTCCCATTCCATCTCCTAACAGTAGACTTCCCTTGTTGGCATCGTACCTACCAAATTTAACCCTAGTCCCAAAGAAATTACCCCCTAAAACAAGGTCTAGATGGCCATCACCGTTAATGTCTTCAGCCAATATCCCATATATGGGCGAAAACTGGGTTTCATCAGCTAAGGGAACAAGCCTGAATTTCCCATTACCCAGGTTTTCCATATAACTGGTGTCAAAATTTTTGGCTTTTAAGACCGTCATACCTTGCATTTCTTCCTCGTCAAAAAAATCGGATATTTTTGCAGAGGCATAATCAGAATAATTAATAAATTTTCCCTTAAGGTTACTTAATTGACCTACCATATCATCTTTTGAGAGTACAGGAAATTCTTCTCCCATATTGTAATAGCACATTATGGGATCTAAGGAGCCATTATTGTCAAAATCCTTGGTATACAAGGTTACTGGTTCGGATGCGGAAGTTTTTAATTGGGAATTTCTTCCAAAATTTCCAATAATATAATCCATGTCGCCATCCTGGTCAAAATCGCCCTGTTCAATACTGTTCCACCATCCTTCCGAATGTTCTAGACCATTATTGGGGTCAAGTTCTTTTAATTGACCGTTTAGGTTCTGAAAAGTTCTGATTTTTGTCCATTCCCCAACTAGAATGAGATCGGCATGTTGATCCCCATCAAGATTGGTCCAAATGGCATCGGTCACCATTCCTGGATATTCCAATTGGGGGTTGATATCGGTAGTAATATCCATAAAATTACCTTTCCCGTTATTTTCCAAAATATAGCTTCTGGGGGAAGAAGGATATTTTCCCGGCACCAATCTACCTCCAACAAATAGGTCTAGATCTCCATCGCCATCTATATCCCCGGCCACAACACAGGAGCCACTGGTCAACATTTCAGGCAGGGCACTGGCATTACGGGTAAAATTACCGCTTCCGTCATTAATATAAAGCCTGTCTTGTAGTTCTTTGGAGTCCGCTTCAAAATCATTTCCGCCACTTACCACATATAAATCCATATCATTATCGTTGTCCGCGTCAAAGAAGAGACACCCAATGTCTTCCGATTCCTTGTCTGTACTGAACAGTTTTTCATTGATAGCCACAAATTGGCCCGAAGCCGTTTGCTTAAACATTCGGCCTTCATTTCCTTTGGCCCCGCCAATATAGATATCTTCCAGTCCATCATTATTTATATCCGCTTTGGTAATTTTTGGTCCCTGTGTAGATAATTTATGGGGGAGTAACTGTTCCCGTTTAAAATCGTTATAAGTATTCTCATAATGCCGGTAGGGGATAAGGCTATCTAAATCTATATTGCTTAGGTATGTGTTCCCGGGCGTTTCAACTGTAACGGGTTTTCTGGAGGTGGCATTTTTTTGGATTAGTGTCACAGTTTGATTTGCTTTTAGGTTGGTAAGGGTTTGTTCCTTGCCATTTGGCCAAATAACCTTTAAACTATCTATTGAATTGGCCTCTCCCAACCCAAATACGAGATTAAAATCTACGGAAGATTGGAACCCTCTTGTAGGCATTAGTTCTTGCATTAATACTTTATCACCTATGGTCAAGATTACCTTAGCCCCTATACCGTAAGTATTGTGGCGCTCTCCTTTAAAATTGACCTTTAAATGTGCGTTGTTGGTGTGCAGTTCACTGTTGTTCCTGTACACAAATGGGTGGTCGTCTATATTGTTGACTACCAAATCCAAGTCTCCATCGTTATCCAAATCGGCATAAATAGCTCCATTGGAGAGCGATTTCTGATTTAGGCCCCAGTCTTCATTTACCTTAGAAAAAGTTAGGTCGCCATTGTTGTGGTAGGTATAGTTTTCTTCAACGGTAGATGGGATTTTTTCTAAAAGATCCATGATTGCCGTGCGTTGCCCTGTTTTATCTTCATTGATTTTTTCCTGTACGGCAAAGTTCATAAAATCCATATTGGTATAGTCTCTTTTATAACCATTAGTGATAAATACATCTTTATGGCCATCCAAATCAAAATCAGCAAATAATGCCGCCCAGCTCCAGTCGGTATTGGAAATACCTGAAAACTGTCCAATTTCTGAAAATGATTTGCCATGATTGTTCATTTGTAGCATATTGCGCATCGTTTGGTTGTAGAAACCAGAATTGACCAGTAATTGATATTTATCATAATTATCAGCTCCTGAAACCATTTTTTGCCTGTAGTTGCCTTCCGGTAGCATGTCCAAGGTAATCATATCTGTAAATCCATCATTGTTGATGTCGGCAATATCTGATCCCATTGAAAAAAGTGAAGTATGACCAATATAATCTTCCAAACTTTCAGAAAAGCTACCGTCCTGGTTATTTAAATATAGATAATCTTGTTCGTTATAATCATTGGATATATAAATATCGGGCCAGTTGTCATTATTAAGATCGGAGATAGCTATTCCAAGACCGAAGCCCAATACATTGGACACCAAACCAGCCGAGTCACTTACATTGGTAAATTTGCCACCATCATTTCTGTAAAGCTTATCGGAATACGCATCATTCCGCTTTCTTTTCAAGGAAGCAGTTATTTGTCCAAAACCGGCGAATTCCTGAGTAGAATGGTTTAGAACGTAAAGGTCCAGATCACCATCCCTATCATAATCAAAGAACGCCCCTTGAGTGGAATAGCCAGAATCGTTTATACCATATTCAGCTGCTTTCTCAGAAAAAGTAAGGTCTCCATTATTAATAAAGAGTAAGTTTCTACGTTTTTCGGGATTCTTAGCGGCAGAACGACAAATATAAATATCCAAATAGCCATCCCCATTTACATCTGCCATGGTGGTTCCGGTATTCCAAAGCCCTTCGGCAAATACCCCAGCTTTTTTGGCAATTTCTTCAAATTGGAAATTGCCTTTGTTTAGATATAAATGGCTGCCCACCATATTCCCGGTAAAATAAAGATCTGGTAAACCATCATTATTGATGTCACCAACAGAAACTCCTCCGCCATTATACAGATAACCGTATTCCAAAACATTAAATTCCTCGGTTTCCTGTAATATATTTTTGAATTTGATATTGGTTTTGTTTGAGGAAAGCGGAGTAAACAATTTACTATTGTCATTCCGTGAACAAGAAATAGCAATTGCGGTAACAGCAAGTAGTACATATTTTAAGGTATGGTACATTTCTTCAAGTATAATTATGTAATTATAAATCTAATAAATTTAATGCTTCGCAAAAAAGGGAAACAAGACCTTATGCGGTAAAAAAAAGACCGCTGTAGGAGGCGGTCTTTTAGATTAAATTATAAAAATGATTAATTCTTTTTATCCCACCACAATTTAACATTGTTCTTGTCCGAACCACCAAGTTCTGAACTGGAAATAGCTCCATTGACCCCTTGCTCATTGGTGTTGAATGCACTTGTTACATAAACCATTCTCCTCATAATTTCGTCTGCGGCAACATCTGGGTTCTCTGATTGAATTCTGGTATATTGTTTAGGGTAACCAGTCCTTCTAAGCTCGGCCCATGCTTCCCATCCATTGGGGTAGATGGCAAGCCATTTCTGGGTAATTATTTGCTCCAATTGTGTTTCTTTGTCACCAGCAAAGGCAATAGGAATGGTTGCTACTGGAAGCGTCCCAGCTTCATAAGGAACTGGAACCGATATACTTGATATATAAGTATTTATGTCTATTTCAGAGGCGCCGGTCTTTTGGGTCATAGAAGTACGAATACCATCTTCATATAAGCTTTGTGCCGTTCCGCCCATAGCCCAGCCTTCTAGAGCACCTTCTGCTCTTAAGAAGTACATTTCAGCAGCATTCATTATTTCTATAGGAGGGTTCGATCCACCTTTGGCAACATCAATAAACTTCGTAGCTAAGTCAGAGTGCCCCGCATTTTTGCTTGTTTCCAAACTAACTTTTGTCTGGCCATTAAGAAGACCTTCGTAAGGACTGCCATCAGCATCAGAATCCCCGTTAACTGCTGGTGCAAAATATTCCGGTAATCTTGGGTCATCGTAGCCTTCAAGAATACTTTCCATGGTAGCACTCATTCTAAATTCGCCCCAATCTGTAATGGTTTCAAGGGGATTTCTATTGGTTTCATCAACACTAACATAAGCGTTTTGATCGTTAGTGGTCATAACACCGGCTGCAACTGCTTTTTCGGCTTCTATTTTCGCCAAAGCTGGATCTGCATATTTAATACGCATTGCCAAACGCAACCTTAAACTGTTTGCAAAGATCCTCCAACTGGTGCCATCACCTCC
>JBFHGV010000058.1:0-9860 GCA_041582955.1 Arenibacter sp. | reverse complement strand
GCGAATAGAGGAAGCTGCACTAGGGGTAAAAGGGGTGAAATATGCCCTTTGGGATATTCCTACACATCAATTATCCTTGATAATAGATGAGCGAAAAACCAATTCCATGAAGATAAAAACAGCTATTGTTGGGGTAGGACATGACACCAAAGAGCTTAAGGCTACTGAGGAGGCATATGAATCTGTTCATCCTTGTTGTAAGTATAGGGAAGATAATTCTGATGATGGACAGCATCATTAAGGGGGTGGCCTGTATGCTGGGTGTATGTCCAATGTTGTAGGCCAATAAAATTCTTATGAAAGCATGGTGTAGGTCTTATGGATTATTGCAATATAAAAAAACCGCATTTGGAATTCCAAATGCGGTTTTTTAGTGTTGTAAATAGAAGGATTTACATCATTCCAGGCATTCCGCCACCGCCCATTGGAGGTGCTGCAGCAGGAGTGTCTTCCTTGATGTCTGTCAAGGCACATTCCGTGGTTAAGATCATACCGGCAACAGAGGCAGCATTTTCCAATGCAATTCTTGTTACTTTCTTAGGATCGATGATACCTGCCTTGATCATTTCAACATATTTTTCAGACTTGGCATCGTAACCATAATCGCCTTTTCCTTCAAGTACCTTGGCAACTACAACGGAACCTTCTCCGCCAGCATTTGCAACAATGGTTCTCAATGGAGCTTCTATGGCTCTGGCTACGATTTGAACACCTGTTTCTTCATCGTTGTTTTCGGCCTTTATCTTGGTCAATACAGATTTGGCTCTTACTAAGGCAACTCCACCACCGGCAACAATACCTTCTTCAACCGCTGCTCTTGTAGCGTGAAGAGCATCTTCTACCCTGTCTTTCTTTTCTTTCATTTCTACCTCGGAGGCAGCTCCTACGTAAAGAACGGCAACACCACCAGCCAATTTGGCCAAGCGCTCCTGTAATTTTTCCTTATCGTAGTCAGAAGTAGTAGATTCTATTTGGGATTTAATCTGGTTTACCCTAGTCTTAATGGTTTTGGCGTCACCTGAACCGTTAACTATGGTAGTATTATCCTTGTCTATGGAAATTTTTTCACATGTACCAAGCATGTCCAAGGTGGCATTTTCCATTGTAAATCCTCTTTCCTCGGCAATTACGGTACCTCCGGTTAGGATTGCGATATCCTCTAGCATAGCTTTTCTCCTGTCACCAAAACCTGGCGCTTTTACAGCTGCAATTTTTAGGGAACCTCTTAGTTTGTTAACTACCAATGTAGCCAATGCTTCTCCGTCAACATCTTCGGCAATGATCAAAAGTGGCTTTCCAGATTGGGCCACTGGCTCCAATACAGGCAGTAAATCCTTCATGGCAGAGATTTTCTTATCATATAATAATATGTAAGGGTTCTCTAGGTCTGCAGTCATTTTTTCGGAATCGGTAACAAAGTAAGGGGATAGGTATCCTCTGTCAAATTGCATACCTTCAACAACGTCCACATAGGTGTCCGTTCCTTTTGCTTCCTCAACAGTTATTACTCCTTCTTTTCCAACTTTTCCAAAAGCCTGGGCTATTAGCTCACCAATAGTTTCATCGTTATTGGAGGAAATGGCCGCAACTTGTTTAATTTTTTCAGAAGAATCACCAACTTTTTTGGTCTGCTTGGCCAAGTCTTCTACAAGAGCTTCAACTGCTTTGTCTATACCTCTCTTTAGGTCCATAGGATTGGCGCCGGCAGCAACATTCTTAAGGCCTTCCTTAACAATGGCTTGGGCAAGAACGGTAGCGGTAGTAGTACCGTCACCTGCCAAATCATTAGTTTTGGAGGCTACCTCTTTTACCATTTGTGCTCCCATGTTTTCAAGAGCGTCTGCCAATTCTATTTCTTTGGCTACGGTAACACCATCTTTGGTAATGTTTGGTGCGCCAAAGGATTTGCTAATAATAACATTTCTACCCTTGGGGCCCAAGGTTACTTTTACTGCATTCGCCAATGCATCAACACCTCTCTTGAGGCCGTCTCTTGCATCGATATCAAATTTTATATCTTTTGCCATAATTTAATTTCATTTATCATTCCTATTTTAAATTAGGGAATGAAATTAGTTATACTTTTTAGTTTGTTTTTGGTTTTTCCCGAAGGGTCGGGAATGGTTGCAATATTATATAATTGCTAAAATGTCGCTCTCGCGCATCATAAGGTATTCGGTGCCCTCAAGTTTTAACTCGGTTCCGGCATATTTGCCATAAAGAACCGTGTCCCCTACTTTAACAGTAACCTGCTCGTCCTTGGTTCCGGGACCAACGGCAACTACCTTACCTTTTTGTGGTTTTTCTTTTGCGGTATCTGGAATGTAAAGACCTGATGCAGTCTTTGTTTCGGCAGCCATAGGTTCTATTAGAACTCTATCCGCTAATGGTTTAATGCTAACTTTAGCCATATTATTTAGATTTTATGTTTTTAAGTTTGATTATTCTAGGCAGAAATTATGCCATTACTATAAAACTGACACATTGTAAAACAAAAATGCCAGCTTGTCACTTAAGCTGGCATTTTTGCTATGTTAATTATGTTTTTCTTGTGCTACTGAACACTGTCCGTTGAGCTGCCTTCGTTGGTGGCAGGAGTGGAAACTGGTGTGTCTGGCAAGGCATCGGGTGCCGTTGTTTCTATTGGATCTCCATTGAGCAATTTTGAATCGGCATTACTAAAGCTTCCTTTTAGTGCCACGTTGGAGAGTAGGATTAAAACAACCAATAAGGTTGCCAAGGTCCAGGTACTTTTATCCAAGAAGTCCCCTGTTTTTTTAACGCCTCCCACTACTTGGTTACCGCCTCCGCCAAAAGAAGAAGATAATCCGCCACCTTTAGGGTTTTGAACCATGATCACTAGCATTAATAGGATGCAAACTAGGATGATCAGTACCAAGAATATTGTAAATGTTGTATTCATTATTTATTTATTTTCCTGTTGAATCTTTTCTACCGCTTTAATTCGGTCTGCAAAGAAACTACTTTTTTCTGGATATTTCAAACTTAAAATTTTGTATGCCTGAATCGCCTTTTTGTATTTCTTTTGCTCTAGATATACTTTGGCCAAGGTGACCGTCATTAATTCTTTTTTGTCAAAGGTCAGGGATTCCTTGATGGCTACTTTGGGCGTGCTATCCTTGGGTACGATCTTTGGATTGGTTTCTATGAACTTGTCTATAAGCTCAAACTTTTTCTTCTTTTCCTTGTCTTGGCCGGTTATTGGGGTATTCTTTTTATCCTTGGTGGTTTTAACAGCTTTGGTCTTAGGTTGTGGCTCAGTTGTTTTTTGTGAAGTTAGCTGCAGCCATTCGGCAAAAGAATATTTTTCTTTTTTTGTAAATGTTAAGGGCTTCCCTATTTCAAGTGCTTCTTCCGCTTTTTTTTTATCCTCGGAGATGGATTTGTCTATTTCTGGATCTTTGGAAGCAAATAGTGAAGGGTCCAAGATATCGTCGGCATCCTTTGCTGTCCTAGGTAGTGGTTCGTCTGTAGAATCTTCTATCAGCGCACTTTCCTTTTTAAATTCTGAAACTACCTCCTCTGAAATGGTAGGGGTATCGTGTAATGAGACGGCCTTTCCTAAAATAGAGTCGGCTATGGTGTTCTGTAAAAAGTCCTTGGAGGTAATAAAATCAAAAAGGATGTCCCTATCTGTGGTGTAGGCGGCGGTTACCTTTAGGGCGTTGTTGTATTTAAAGCTATTGAGGTTTTTTAATCCTTTAAGGTGCATGGCCCGTGCAGCCTGGAAATAGGGGTATTCTTCCAGTACATCCTCTAACTGGTTGGTTTGCACAGGAGATACCACTTTGTCCGGGTTCTGCAAGAGATATGTAAAGTCCTCTACGTTCATATATTACCAATCTGCCAATGATTTATTAAATATGTCTTGGGTGATCCGTTCAAAAATTACCTGATGCGCCTCATCCTTTACACTGGATAATAGTGAAGTGGCCGGGTAATCATAAAAGAAGGAGAAGCGCTGTTCAAAGTCTACATCTTCCTTGGTGTTGTTGTAAAACCTTACGTTTACCCCAATACTTAGTCTGTTTTGCGCGGCAGTTTGTTGGGCTGTGGCCGACATGGGGGATATTCTGTATTCTACGATTTCTCCCTCGTACAATAAATCACCGTTAGATTTTACAAGATCCAGACTGGTCTGGTTCAAAATTAAATCTTGCAATGCCAGGGTGAAATCCCGGTCCATTCCTGGTTCAAAGGTAGATCCGGGGTTTTGGGCAGCATAGTTTTGGAAATAGTTGACCTGAAAGGTCTTGGCGGTACCTACATCGCCACCTGTAAAGTTGTATATGCCACAACCAGTAATGCTTGCCGTTATTACAAGCATTATTAAAAGATATTTGCTCTTGATCATTAAATTTATGTTTTGCTGCTACTGATTACTGCTTACAGATTACTGTTCATTGTACCTTGTTTACAGGTCGTATTGTTTTATTTTGCGGTAAAGGGTACGTTCAGAAATCCCCAATTCTGCCGAGGCTGCTTTTCTTTTCCCTTTATTTCTTTCCAGTGATTTTTTTATGAGTTCTATTTCTTTGTCCTGTAAAGATAAGGTTTCTTCCTCTTGTATCTCTTCGGCAAAATGGTACTTGTCTCCCTGTGCCGGTTTAGTTATGGGTTTTTCTATAATGGGTTCTGGAAGCTGTAATATTTTGGCCTGACTTTCTTGAGGTTCGGAATATTCCTCCTCTTCGTCGCCGTAAATTTTACGAATTAGATTCTCGTTCTCTTCCTGTACTTTCTCGGTATCGTTGTTTTTGAGCAGTTCTAGGGTCAATTTTTTTAAATCGTTCAAATCGCCTTTCATGTCAAAAAGCACCTTGTACAATATTTCCCTTTCATTGCTGAAGTCGCTCTCTTTTTTTTCGCTCCCTACAATGGCCGGTAAACTGGTATTGCCAGAGTTAGGGAGGTAGCTGTTAAGGGTGTTCAGGGAAATAAGTCTGCTTTCTTCCAGTACGGAGACCTGTTCCGCTATGTTTCTTAGTTGGCGTATGTTTCCGGGCCACCTGTATTTTAATAATAATTGAATGGCGTCATCTTCCAACCGGATGGTGGGCATTTTGTATTTCTGGCCAAAGTCCGATGCGAATTTTCTGAACAATAGGTGTATGTCGTCTTTGCGATCTCTTAGGGGCGGGATGTTAATTTCTACCGTGCTCAAACGGTAATAGAGGTCCTCCCTGAATTTTTCTTTTTTTATGGCCTCGAACATATTAACATTGGTGGCCGCTACTATACGTACATCTGTTTTTTGTACCTGGGAAGATCCTACCTTTAAAAATTCCCCATTCTCCAGTACCCGCAATAGGCGTACCTGGGTGGTAAGGGGCAGTTCCCCTACTTCGTCCAGGAAAATAGTGCCGCCGTCAGCCACTTCAAAATATCCGCTCCTTGTGGCGGTAGCTCCGGTAAAAGCACCTTTTTCATGTCCAAAAAGTTCACTGTCTATAGTGCCTTCGGGGATGGCGCCGCAGTTTACGGCTATATATTTGGCGTGTTTTCTATGGGAAAGTGAGTGGATTATTTTGGGAATGGCTTCTTTTCCTACACCGCTTTCCCCAGTGACCAAAACAGAGATGTCCGTTGGAGCCACTTGTATGGCTTTTTCAATGGCCCGATTGAGTTTTACATCGTTGCCAATGATTTCAAAACGTTGTTTTATAGATTGAATCGATTCCATTTTATTAATTGTTATCGGAGAGCCCCAACGGTTTTCCTATTAATGTTCCCGATGTGCAATCCGTGATTTTTACATTTACAAAATCTCCTATTTTGTAATCCTCCTTTGGGAACACCACTACAAAGCTTGGGGAGTTTCTTCCCATCCAATCCAATTCAGATTTTTTGGAGGTGCCTTCTATTAAGACTTCCACTGTCTTTCCTAGTTGCTCTTGGCTTCTAAGCAGGCTGTGTTTTCTCTGAAGGGCAATGACCTCGGTAAGCCTTCTGTTTTTAACCTCTAGTGGAACATCGTCTTTTAAGTTCCTGGCTGCAGCGGTGCCAGGCCTTTCGGAATAGGCATACATGTATCCGTAATCGTACTTTATCTCCTGCATCAGGGATAGGGTGTCTTGGTGGTCCTCCTCTGTTTCGGTGGGGAAACCACATATCATATCCTGGGAGATGGAACAGTCGGGGATTATCTCCTTGATGTTCTTTACCAGTTCCAGGTATTCTTCCCTGCTGTGCAATCTGTTCATTTCCTTTAATACCCTATTGCTTCCACTTTGTATGGGCAGGTGAATGTAATTGCAGATATTCCTGTATTTCGCAACGGCCCTTACTACGTCCAATGTCATGTCCTGAGGATTGGAGGTGGAAAACCGAATGCGCAGTTTGGGTTGTGCCTGGGCCACCATTTCCAAAAGTTGGGCGAAATCTACTGCCGTTGCCTTCTGCATATCGGTTGCCTTGTTGAAATCTTTCTTTAACCCCCCGCCATACCAAAGATAACTGTCTACATTTTGTCCCAAAAGGGTAACTTCCTTATACCCGTTTTTGGCCAGTTCGTTCACTTCTTCCACAATTGATTGTGGGTCCCTGCTGCGTTCACGTCCCCGGGTAAAGGGAACTACGCAGAAGGTGCACATGTTGTCACAGCCTCGGGTTATGGATACAAAGGCAGTAACCTTGTTCGAGTTTAGACGTACAGGTGCAATGTCCCCATAGGTTTCTTCCTTGGATAGGATAACATTTACGGCGTTTCGGCCGTCATCAACCTCTTGTATTAGATTGGGGAGATCCTTGTAGGCATCGGGGCCTACTACCATATCCACTATTTTTTCCTCTTCCAGTAATTTCGTTTTTAACCTTTCTGCCATACAGCCAAGTACGCCCACCTTCATATGGGGCCTATGCTTCTTAACAGCGTTGAATTTTTCCAATCGCTTTCTTATGGTCAGCTCGGCCTTCTCCCGGATAGAGCAAGTATTTACCAAAACCAAATCTGCATCCTCTAGGTCCTGGGTTGTATTAAAGCCTTCATTGGATAATATGGAGGCAACAATTTCACTATCGGAAAAATTCATGGCACAGCCATAACTCTCAATGTATAATTTTCTGCTGCTGGTTTCTTTCTCCGCAATGGTGATGGCGGTTCCTTGAACGGATTCATCTATAGTCTTCTCCATTTTATTCTGCATTCACTGTCATCTTTAATGAGTTTGCAAAGATAGCATTATATCATAAAATGTGACATATTGACAGTTAAATATTTCTCAAAAATAAACGCAACTTTTAGGTCTGTTGGGCATCTTGTGTTTAAACCAATCCATTGCTATATATGAGAACTACACTGATCCTTTTTATTATGTTGGGTGCCCTGGGGATGGTTTCCTGTGAGGATGAAGACAATGGTAAATATGCCGAATATGTGGTGGCCAGGCCCATTACAATGACCAAGGCCCAATTTAAGAACAGTATTGACATTGTTGCTCCCCTACCTGTGGGGGAATCGGGCAAAATTTATGTGTATGCCGATTATATTTTTGTAAACGATAAGTACAGGGGGATACACGTTTTGGATAATAAGGATCCAAAGGCGCCCAAGAAAATAGCCTTCATAAAAATTCCGGGCAATGTGGATATATCCGTTAAAGGGGATTACCTCTATGCCGATAGTATTACCGATTTGATTGTTATGGATATTTCCGATATTAACAATATAAAACAGGTGAACCGATTGGAGAATGTCCTTAGGGATAATGTGGTCTTTCCCTTTGAGGCCGACATCTTTGAGTGGCAGGACATAGACTATGGAAATGAAGTTGTTCTAGGATGGGAAACCGTAAAGGAAAGAAGGGAAGTAGAGGAGGTTGAAGTGCAATTTTCCAGGGAGTTTGATGTTATGATGGCCAATGCTGCCGATAATTCGGCTGCTACGGGTCAAGGTGGCTCCTTGGCGCGATTTATGATCGTAAATGATTATTTGTATGCCGTGGATAGTCATAATATTAATGTCTTTGATATACAGGATCTTGAAAACCCCAAGGATTTGGAGGATGTGTATGCCGGTTTTGATATAGAGACTATATTTAATAGGGGAGAGCATTTGTTTTTGGGGAGTATGCGGGGCATGTATATCTATGACATTTCCTCGCCGGCCGTTCCAAGTTTGGTTGGCGAGTTTGAACACGGTACAGCCTGTGATCCGGTAGTAGTAGATGGTGATTATGCCTTTGTGACATTAAGAGGGGGCAATATGTGCGGAGCCACGGAAAGCGGACTCTTTATAGTGGATATTTCCGATATGGCCAATCCCTTACTGGTAAAGACCTACCCTATGGATGAGCCTTATGGTCTTGGGGTCAAGGATGAAAAACTCTTTGTCTGTGATGGTGCCTCAGGCTTAAAAGTGTACGATAAGACCAATGTACAAGAATTGGTTCCCTTAAATCATTTCAAGAATATTGAGACTTTTGACGTGATCCCCATGGAGGATAGTTTGCTTATGATAGGTGCAGAAGTTATCTATCAATATGAATACCTGGAAAATAAAATAAAGCTTATAAGCACTTTTAAATTAAAGTAAAAGTCATGGAATAGCATAAAACACGCCTTTAATTAGGGGTGTTTTTTTATGGTGATATTGGGGATAACCCCTTAAATAAAAAAAATTGATATACTTTTGTGTCACCAAAAACTAGTTAATGGCAAAGAATTTAGTAATCGTAGAGTCCCCTGCTAAAGCAAAAACAATAGAAAAATTTTTAGGGAAGGAATTTAAGGTGGAGTCCAGTTTTGGGCATATTGCCGATTTGCCCTCCAAAGAATTGGGGGTGGATGTAGATAATGATTTTGCCCCTAAATATATTGTGGATAAGGACAAGAAGGCGCTGGTTAAGAAGCTCAGGGATTTGGCCAACAAGGCAGAGACCATATGGCTCGCTAGTGATGAGGACCGTGAGGGGGAGGCTATTTCTTGGCACTTGGCAGAGGAGTTAAAGCTTGATAAAAGCAAGACGAAGCGAATCGTATTTAACTCCATTACCAAATCGGCCATTCAGAATGCTATAGAAAACCCTAGGGAAATTAACTATGATTTGGTCAATGCCCAGCAGGCCAGACGGGTGCTTGATAGATTGGTAGGGTACGAACTCTCTCCCGTATTGTGGAAAAAAATAAAACCGGGACTGTCTGCAGGTAGGGTTCAATCTGTAGCAGTGCGGCTAATTGTGGAGCGGGAGCGGGATATAGAGGCTTTCACACCAGAGGCAGCATTTAGGATTTCGGCCGAATTTAAAACCAATGAAGGGAGTGTTTTTACGGCGAAACTCAATAAGACCTACGCTAGTCAAAAAGAGGCCGAGGATTTCTTAAAACAAAATATAGGGGCCAATTTTTCGGTGGCAAATCTGGATAAAAAACCCGCCAAGAAATCACCTGCCGCACCATTTACTACATCAACCTTACAGCAGGAAGCTTCCAGAAAATTATATTTTTCGGTATCAAGGACCATGCAGGTAGCCCAGCGTTTGTACGAGGCGGGACTTATTACCTATATGAGGACCGATAGTATTAACCTTTCCAAAGACGCAATAGACGCTGCCAAAGAGGCCATTATTAGTAATTATGGTAAGGAATATAGTAAGGTCAGGAATTTTACGGGGAAAACCAAAGGGGCCCAAGAGGCGCATGAGGCCATTCGTCCAACCGATATGACCAATCAGTCCCCCTCCTTGGAAAGGGACCAATCCAAATTATACGAACTAATATGGAAACGTACCCTTGCCTCACAAATGAGTGATGCAGAATTGGAACGCACTAACGTTAAAATAAAATCCAATACCCATAAAGAAGAATTTACCGCCAACGGGGAGGTAATCAAATTTGATGGT
>JBFHGV010000057.1:0-9891 GCA_041582955.1 Arenibacter sp. | reverse complement strand
TGGCGACACTAAAATACTGGTATTGTGAGAAATAACAAAAAGATTTATGAAATAATCTCTATCAATTTCTGCAGTATGACTGTTATTTAATGAAGAGGATACACTTAAAATATTGATATTCAGCAATAAAAAAGGCGAAGCCACGCTTCGCCTTTTTTCCCCAAATCTTACCATGAACTTAACCTACTTATGCTATGGTCCTCCAAAAGTAAAGTAAAGCCATGCTGACAAAAAAGGTTTTAGACCAACTTCCCATTAATAGGTTGAAATACTTTATACGTGTCACTCCCCTTTATTTAATTTCCAGTTCCTATTCATCCATACCAAATATACTTGCGGTCTGCGCTTGCAAAATAGGGACCACTTCCTTCTGAAACCAAGGGTTTTTGGCCTGCCAAAACCTGTTTCTAGGTGAGGGGTGGGGCAACGGCAGGAATTGCGGTAAATATTCTTGAAAAGATCGCACTGTTTGGGTAAGGTTCACCTTGGCCCTACTGCCCAAATAATACTTTTGGGAATAGGCGCCTATCAATAAGATCAATTCTGCCTTGGGCATATTACTGATAATAGTCTTATGCCACATAGGCGCACATTCTGGCCTAGGAGGCAGGTCGCCCCCCTTCCCCTTACCGGGGTAGCAAAAACCCATAGGAATTAAGGCAACCTTGGATTCATCATAAAATTGTGAATTGGAAATATTTAGCCATTGCCTGAGCTGTCTTCCACTGGGGTCATCCCATGGAATCCCCGATTGATGCACTTTGCTTCCCGGTGCCTGCCCAATAATGATCAATTTGGCACTGGGATGGGCCGAGACAATGGGTCGAGGTCCCAAAGGGAGATGAGCTTTGCAATGCTGACAATTTCTTATTTCGCGTAATAGTCCCTTCATTATTTTTTTCCCCCTACCACAATGACGATCTCCCCCTTGGGAGGCGACTTGGTAAAGTGCTGTAGCACATCACTAACAGCCCCCCTAATGGTTTCCTCGTACATTTTGGACAATTCGCGAGAAACCGAAACCGGCCTATCGGCTCCAAAATACGTTACAAAATGGGAAAGCGTTTTCACCAACTTATGTGGGGATTCATAAAAAATCATGGTTCTATTCTCTTCGGACAAAAGTGTTAATCTGGTTTGCCTACCTTTTTTTACGGGCAAAAAACCTTCAAATACAAATTTATCATTGGGAAGGCCACTGTTTACCAAAGCCGGTACAAATGCTGTGGCGCCTGGGAGACACTCTACTGCTATATCATTTTCCACACAGGCCCTGGTCAACAAAAAACCTGGATCTGATATGGCCGGTGTTCCGGCATCCGAAATCAACGCTATATCCCCACCGGTCTGCAACCGTCTAACAATACCATCTACCGTTTTATGCTCGTTGTGCATATGATGGCTTTGCATAGGGGTACCAATATCATAATGGTGCAATAATTTACCGCTGGTACGGGTATCCTCTGCCAGGATAAGGTCTACTTCCTTTAAAACCCTTATGGCACGTAAGGTAATGTCCTCCAAATTACCAATAGGCGTTGGTACTATATATAATTTCCCCATGCATATAATTAAGGCCCTGCTTTACATTTAAAACAGCCAATCTCTGCCAAAAGTAATGAAAATCCCGGCACTGGTCATATAAAAACCAGTAGTCTTTGCTTAGGCAAATTTTCTTGCGATAAGGCTCATAAACCTGGCTTCATATTCTTCCTTACCCTCCCAATTGTTGTAATCTGGTTTTACCATGTTTTCTATAAAGGAAATAGAGCGCTCTTCAGTGTCTATGGTACTAAGCTGGGACAACACCCTGTTATAATCTTCCATATTATTATTGAAAAGATGTTTTACAAAAGCCAAACGATCGTTTAAATCTACTTTGATCACCTGCTTATAATTGGCATCAACAGCTTTGGCACTCACCACCGGTTTGGCCGCTTTCTCCTCCTTCGGCATAAACAAGTCCTTGTCGTTTTTAATTAAATCCGGTTTGTTGGTGAACTGGGACAAAACTTCCTCAATAGTAGTAGAACTTGGCATTTCGGAAACCATGTCCTTAATTGTATCTATCCCTGGGGTAATGATATCCTCATCGTGAGGGTTACTCTCCGGAACCGAAGAATTTGCACTTAGCACGGAATTGGCCATAGTTTCAAATTTGGAGGCAATGGCGTTTTTAGACACATCAATCTCCACCTCATTGAGTTTTTCCTCAATATATTTTAAAACCGCCAACTTCTCATATAACTCCCTAGCCGTATCGTACAAAGCAGGGATATCGTTCATATTTCTGGAAGTAATGATATCTGTAGACAATTTTCTCAACTCCTCTTTTAGTCTCTTTTTCATACGTTTAATCTTTTTAACTGAATAAAAATAAATTAAAAATGCAGAACTCAAGTCGCGGCATGGCCATCATCTTGATATTCCAATCCTGATATTATATTTCCTATATAATGTATTCCTGAACGCCTCCTTTTTGCCAACATCATCCATGGTCCATGGCGACACTTTCTTTTTGCCCTTCCAAGATGCTCATTTTAAATACATTGATCCAAAAACACCACACCCATTAACTTTTACCAACATTAATGCCAGAAGGATTATTTTTTTAATAATTTTATGCTTCCTATAAAATAAACGAAAAACAAATTACTTTCGTCTAAAATTACAAAATGTTTCTCGAAAATACTGTTAACCCTAAAGAACAATTCGGTTGGATCGAAGTAATCTGTGGTTCCATGTTCTCTGGTAAGACAGAGGAATTGATCAGGAGGTTAAAAAGAGCCCAGTTTGCCAAGCAGAAAGTAGAAATATTTAAGCCCATGGTAGACAAAAGATATCATGAGGAGATGGTAGTATCCCATGATGCCAACGAGATTAGATCAACCCCGGTCCCCGCTGCTGCCAATATACGTTTATTGGCCGATAATTGTGACGTGGTGGGAATTGATGAAGCCCAGTTTTTTGATGACGAAATTGTTACGGTCTGCAACGATTTGGCCAATAAAGGGATCCGTGTGGTAGTGGCCGGATTGGATATGGACTTCAAGGGCAATCCATTTGGCCCCATGCCGGCACTGATGGCCACGGCGGAATACGTAACTAAAGTGCATGCCGTATGTACCCGAACCGGAAATTTGGCAAATTACAGCTTTAGAAAGGCCAACAACAATAAATTGGTTTTCTTAGGTGAGACGGAAGAGTACGAACCGTTGAGCAGGGCTGCGTATTACAAGGCCATGTTAAAGGAAAAAGTAAACGCCCTGGAGGTGAACTCCGAGGAAATTATACCCCCTCAAAAAAAATCCAATGACTAAGGTTGGCGAAACCGTTCTGGAAATAGACCTCAGGGCTCTGGAACACAATTATCATTATTTAAGATCCAAGATATACCGGGATACCAAGTTTTTAGGGGTGGTCAAGGCCTTTGCCTATGGCAGTGACTCCGTTGCCATTGCAAAAAAACTGGAAATGCTTGGGGCAGATTACCTGGCGGTGGCCTACACGGCCGAAGGTGTAGCCTTAAGAAATGCAGGAATTGACATGCCCATTATAGTGTTACACCCCCAACAGCTGAGCTTTTCTAGCCTTATAGAACACTGTTTGGAACCCAGCCTTTATTCCAAGTCCATCTTTACCACATTTTCAAAAACGGCAAAAGAACTGGGTCAAAAAAATTACCCCGTTCACCTAAAATTCAATACCGGATTAAATAGATTGGGTTTTGGGGAAAACGATATAGATTTTATACTGCAGTCCCTTAAGAAAATGGGACAAATACAAGTAAGCTCCCTTTTTTCCCATTTAGCGGCTTCGGAAGATTTAGCGGAAAGAGACTTTACCATGGCACAGATAGGGAAATTTGAAAAATTTAGTACTGCCATGCTTAAAGGATTGAATTACTCCCCAATGCGCCATATGTTAAATACCTCTGGAATAATAAACTATCCAGAGGCGCAGTACAACATGGTAAGGAGCGGAATTGGTCTCTATGGTTACGGAAACGAGGCGGCAGAAGACAAAAAATTGATCCCGGTAGCTACCTTAAAAACCGTCATATCCCAAATACATACTATTGGAGCCAATGAAAGCGTAGGCTACAACAGGGCCTTTATACCCAAAAGCCCAAAAGTCACGGCTACACTTCCTTTGGGACACGCAGACGGCATAGGCAGACAATACGGCAACCGGATTGGCAACGTTTGGATACAAGGCAAATTGGCCCCCATAATCGGCAATGTATGCATGGATATGATTATGATAGATATCACGGGCATTGATTGCAAGGAGGGGGACGAGGTAGTTATTTTTGGCAAAGAACTAAGTGCGGAACACATGGCCTCTTCGGCCAAGACCATTACATACGAACTCCTCACAGGCATATCGCAGCGGGTGAAAAGAATTTATTTGGAATAATTGAAAAATGTTCTCCTTTTAACTTGGAAATACCGCCCCTAAAGGAGCATAATGGGCAAGTATTTTTTTAACATTTCCTTCCGAATTAGTTTTTTTATTTAAATTGCGGTTACTAATAATCACAAAAAACACTAATTATGCTAAAAGAGTTCAAGGAGTTTATCATGACCGGCAATGTCATAGATTTGGCGGTTGCAGTACTGTTGGCCGGTGCCGCAGGTGCAGTGGTCAGCGGATTTGTTAACGATATCATGATGCCTATAGTAGGGTACTTCACCGGTGGAGTGGATTTCTCGGATATGCAATATGTACTTTCAGAAGCTGTTGTTGCCGCGGACGGAACGGTTGAAAAACCCGAAAGCGCCATACGATATGGGGCTTGGATAAACACCATTATTAATTTGGTCATTGTTGGATTTGTACTGTTCGTAATTGTTAAGGCATACAATAAAACCAAGAAACCAAAAGAAGAAGCTCCCGCAGCTCCAAAAGGACCAAGTCAGGAAGAACTTTTGACCCAGATCAGGGATTTACTAAAAAAGCAATAATTTATAAAAACATCTTGGGTCTTGCTTAATATCTAGACCCTAACCGCTACACTACCCAACTAACCAACCAAAAGCCGTCAACTAAGATGCAATGTCTAAGTTGACGGTTCTTTTTATAATCAATTGTGTTATTTGTAACATTTTGTTATATTATTAATACATATTCCTTTTTTGCTTGTTTAATGCCCTATAATCAGTACATTTGCCAACTGAAATTATAATCGTATTTAAAATGAAAGTAGCTGTAGTTGGAGCAACAGGAATGGTTGGGGAAGTGATGCTAAAAGTATTGGCAGAACGTAATTTTCCATTAACCGAACTATTGTTGGTAGCCTCGGAGAGATCCGTGGGAAAAAAATTAACGTTCCAAGGAAAGGAGCACACCGTAATAGGTCTTGATACTGCTGTTGCGGCCAAACCGGACATCGCCATATTTTCTGCTGGTGGTGACACCTCATTGGAATGGGCACCAAAATTTGCGGAAGCAGGCACCACGGTAATTGATAATTCTTCTGCTTGGCGAATGGATCCCACCAAGAAATTGGTTGTTCCGGAAATAAACGCCTCAGAACTTGGAAAGGATGATAAGATTATTGCCAATCCAAACTGTTCTACCATTCAGATGGTATTGGCCCTATCCCCACTGCACAAGGCTTTCAAAATGAAACGAATAGTAGTTTCTACCTACCAGTCCGTTTCCGGAACTGGGGTTAAAGCTGTTCAGCAGTTGGAAAATGAGATTGCAGGGGTAGAGGGCGAAATGGCGTATCCTTATCCTATAGGGAAAAACGCCCTTCCGCATTGTGATGTTTTTCTGGAGAACGGATACACCAAGGAAGAAATGAAATTGGCCCGTGAGCCACAAAAAATATTCAATGACAGTTCTTTTTCCGTTACGGCAACTGCCGTACGTATTCCAACCGCTGGCGGGCATTCGGAATCGGTGAACGTAGAATTTGAAAATGATTTTGAACTTTCCAACGTCAGGAAATTGCTAAGTGAAACCCCAGGGGTAGTGGTTCAGGACAATACGGACACCAACACTTACCCTATGCCTATTTACGCCCATGGTAAGGACGACGTATTTGTAGGAAGGATCAGAAGGGACGAAACTAGGCCCAACACCTTAAATATGTGGATCGTAGCAGACAACTTACGAAAAGGTGCCGCCACCAATGCCGTACAGATTGCGGAATATTTGGTTCAAAACCAGTTGGTATAAGCCCCAAAACACATTTCTATAGCAAATACCTTAACTATGCCCAAAACTGGACATAAGGTGGCGCATAAGATGTTAAAACCTTTGTAATACTGCATTACAAAGGTTTTTTTTGAGCTAATTTTGGGGCAGTAACTCCCCATTTATGAAGAAATCAATAGTACTCCCATTGGTCGCACTAACATTATTGGCCTGTGGGAACAACCACAAAAAAGAAGCCATAGTTTTGAAATACCCTACTACCAAGAAAGTTGATTCTATAGACACTTATTTCTCCACCAAAATCCATGACCCCTATCGCTGGCTAGAGGATGATAGGAGTGAGGATACCGAAGAGTGGGTACGCAAGCAAAATGAGACCACTTTTGACTACTTGGACAAAATTCCATTTAGAAAAGATCTTCAAGAGCGACTGGAAAAATTATGGAATTACGAGAAATTGGGAAGGCCGTTTAAAGAAGGTAATTACACCTATTTCTTTAAAAACAATGGGCTACAAAATCAAGATGTATTATACCGCAGCAAGGATAAGGGCGAGGCAGAGGTATTTCTAGACCCCAATACCTTCTCCAAAGACGCCACTACTTCCCTGTCCGGGATCAATTTTTCCAAGGACGGATCCATTGCGGCATACTCCATTTCTGAAGGAGGCAGTGATTGGCGCAAGGTCATCGTGATAGATACAGAAAACAAAGGTGTGTTGGAAGACACCCTGGTAGACATAAAGTTCAGCGGTATCTCTTGGAAGGGAAATGAGGGATTCTATTACTCCAGTTATGACAAACCACAGGGCAGCGAACTATCGGCCAAAACAGATCAGC
Organism: Arenibacter sp.; assembly: GCA_041582955.1. GTDB lineage: Bacteria > Bacteroidota > Bacteroidia > Flavobacteriales > Flavobacteriaceae > Arenibacter. The sequence goes on along the minus strand of JBFHGV010000057.1, from coordinate 2,884 downwards.
ACAAATTATATTATCACGCTCTGGGAACAGCACAAAAAGATGACGTAGTGGTATTTGGGGGTATTCCTACAGAAAAACACAGGTATGTTGGCGGCTATGTTACAGAGGATGACCGTTTTCTGGTGGTTACCGCCGCTGTCTCCACTTCCGGAAATAAATTATTTATAAAAGACCTTGCCCAACCCAACAGTGAATTGATCTGTATTCTTGATCAACCGGATACCGATAGCCATATTGTTGACAATGCGGGTTCAAAATTATATATTGTCACCAATAGAAATGCCCCCAACAAAAAGGTAGTTAGCGTGGATGCCAATAATCCAGCTCCTGAGAATTGGGTAGATTTAATTCCAGAAACAAACCATGTTCTCACCATTGGCAAGGGAGGGGGGTATTTTTTCGCCGAATATATGGTAGATGCCATTTCCAAAGTCTACCAATACGATTACGACGGAAATAAGATACGCCAAATAACATTGCCCGGCCTAGGGAGTGCGGCAGGATTTAGTGCAAAGAAAAAGGACAAGGAAATCTATTTTTCCTTTACCAATTACAACACCCCCCAATCTATTTATAAACTTCATATTGACCAAGGGGACTATACGGTGTATTGGCAACCAGAAATAGATTATGACCCTACCCATTATGAGTCCAAACAAGTCTTTTACAACTCCAAGGATGGCACCAGGATCCCCATGATTATTTCTTATAAAAAGGGATTGCATTTAAATGGCAAGAACCCCACCATTCTATATGGATACGGGGGATTCAACATAAGCCTTACCCCTACTTTTTCAATAGCCAATGCCGTGTGGATGGAGCAAGGGGGCATCTATGCTGTTCCCAATTTAAGAGGGGGAGGTGAATATGGAAAAAGTTGGCACGATGCCGGCATAAAAACAAAAAAGCAAAATGTTTTTGATGATTTTATCGCCGCCGCCGAGTATCTAATAGGAAACCGTTACACTTCTAGCGATTATTTGGCCATCAGGGGTGGCTCTAACGGCGGTTTATTGGTAGGTGCTACTATGACACAAAGACCTAATTTAATGAAAGTGGCATTGCCCGCTGTAGGCGTATTGGATATGCTACGGTACCATACTTTTACGGCTGGGGCCGGTTGGGCCTATGACTACGGCACTTCCGAGGAAAGCGACAGCATGTTTCAATACCTTAAAGGCTACTCCCCAGTGCATAATGTACATAAGGGCACAGCCTACCCCGCAACCCTGATCACCACAGGCGATCATGATGACAGGGTAGTACCGGCGCATAGCTTTAAATTTGCTGCCGAACTACAAGAAAAACAAAATGGCAGCCATCCAATCCTTATCAGAATTGAAACCAATGCCGGACATGGCGCCGGAACCCCGGTAAGCAAAACTATAGCCCAATATGCCGATATATTTGGGTTTACCCTGTACAATATGGGCTTTAAAGCACTGCCCAACAAGAGTGTGATAAAAAAAATTAAGGATTAGTATAAAAAAATCGATAATTTTGTTCTAAGTCCCTTTCTCTTGGAATCGGACTTTTTTTATCCCCTACTTTTAGCATTTTAGTTTTGGCCTATGTTAGCAATTAACTCCCTTTCATTTTCTTATGACAAAACACCCATCCTAAAGGATATTAACTTTAAGGTGGCCAGAGGTGAACACATTTCCATTGTTGGGGAAAGTGGATGCGGCAAAAGCACACTGCTTAAAATAATCTATGGCCTGCTTCAACCCAATAAAGGACAAATATTTTGGGGAGACGCTCAGGTAATGGGCCCCGATTACAATCTTGTTCCCGGGGAATCCTACATGAAATACCTTTCCCAGGATTTTGACCTAATGCCCTTTACCACTGTAGCAGAAAATGTAAGTCAGTTTCTATCCGTATTTTATCCGGAAGAATTAAAGGCCAGAACCCAAGAGCTTTTGCAAATGATAGACATGCTTGATTTTTCAGATGTAAAGGTAAAAAACCTGAGCGGTGGCCAACAACAACGGGTAGCCTTGGCCAGGGTCTTGGCACAAAAGCCGGAACTATTATTGCTGGACGAGCCTTTTAGCCATATAGATAACTTCAGAAAAAATCAATTGAGGAGAAACCTCTTTGAATACTTGGAAAAGGAGGAGATCAGTTGTATAACCGCTACCCACGACCATCAGGACGTACTTCCCTATGCCCATAAAATCATTGTTATAAAAGATAAGGAAATCATGGTAGAGGCCAAAACCGAAGAGCTCTATCACAATCCGAAAAATATATATACGGCCGCCTTATTTGGAGAGGCCAATCTGATTCCCATCAGTATACTAAAATCCTATGGTGAAACCGAACGCAACATTATAGTCTACGCACATGAGTTTAAGGTATCCCACAAGTCCGGCATTCCGGTCAAGGTAGAAAAATGCTATTTTATGGGCAGCCATTTCCTGATCCAAGCCCGATCCCAAGATCATATCATACGGTTTCATCACCATGAATCCATGGAAGTAAATAAGGAGCTGTTTCTAAATATAGCCTTAGAAACCATCAACCAGCGTCTTAAACCATAATCCAGAAATATGAACAAAGAGGGCATCATACAGGAACTTACATTTAAGGCGGTCAGGAGCAGTGGCGCTGGGGGGCAAAATGTAAATAAGGTGTCCACCAAGGTAGAATTATCCTTTGATCTGGAACAATCCACCTGTCTTAGTGAAATGGAAAAAAACAGACTGCTCAAAAAACTGGCCCACAAATTAAACAAGGACAAGCAACTGAACTTACAGTGCGAGGAAACCCGGAGTCAACATAAAAATAAGGAGCTGGTCATAAAAAAATTCCTAGAGATCCTTGAAACCAACTTAAGGGTTCCTAAAAGGAGAGTAAAGACTAAACCTACGAGGTCTGC
>JBFHGV010000056.1:0-9944 GCA_041582955.1 Arenibacter sp. | reverse complement strand
TGGCTGTCTGCTTCTACTGTGAGCTGATTGTAATCAATGGATGCCAAGGGTGTACTTTCATTGGCCAATATGCCATTTAATTTTTCATACTCCTCGGTAGAAAAAGGATCATGGTCGGTCTTACTTAAGAACTCACCCTCAGGCAACTCAAAGCCCAGATATCGCCCTGTTATGTTCCAATACAACCTAATAGTCAATGGTCTGCATTTGTTATCAAAGCACACTGGTGTGAATAATTCCCTATAAAAATAAATAGGCAACCCTTCTTTGGATAACACCTTATATAATAAAGCCCTATCTAAAATTGAATCCTCCACAACCACTGAATATTCTTGTGTACGGTATGGCTCCAACAAAATAGTCTGTGGTTGGAAGTATTTAATTTTTTCCGTGTTCACAAAAGAGAGTACCACAAAGACAAGGGCGATTTTCGCGTATCGCCTGCTTTTCCAAAATCTACGAAGTATGGGCATTGCCTTTTTATGAGCCAGACGAAACATAAAATTTATATCGTTATGGGTACTATTCCACCATGTTCCCTTATTAACTTCTTTACATCCTCAACAGGGACTTGAAGTGGTGAGACCCCTTGTTTATAAGCCAAAACAGCCGCGGCTGCGGCCGCTTGTCCCATTCCCATGGAGGATGCCTGTACACGAAGGGCTGAATTGGCCATCCTGTCGCTGCTAACACATCTTCCTGCCACAAGAAAATTTTTGCTCTTCTTGGGGATAAGGGCCCGCAGCGGAATGCTGGCCACCACATCTGGCTCTAAAAATTCCTGATAAATGGTTTTCCCTTCCCTATGTAGGTCAATAGGATAAAAGGAATTTGAAATAGCATCTTCAAAAACCTTTCCGTTTAAATAGTCGTCATGGCTTATTTTGTACTCCCCGTCTATTCTATAGGTTTCCCTTACGGCGGTTTCAGTCTTTAGATCAAGAACCCTCAAGTTTTCACATCCTGGAAAGGCCCTTAATTTTCGTATTAAATTCAACAAAGCGGACCTGCCCTCCCTGTTGGCCGTCGTATGGGATTCGGAACTGCTGGAATCAGCTTCTGGAACATATACATAGCCATACGGCACAAAGGTATTTTCAGCACTGGTCCTCAATTGATTTTTAACCATGTTCTGTCTAAGGACATGGTGGTATTGTTTCGGAATTTTTGTTAGGTCCAAGGCGTCATAATCATATCCCCCAATTTGGAAGATCAAGGAGCCCGGTTGGGTTTCGGATTCCCTAAGCACATCAAAACCGGCCATTGAGGTAATAGAGGCGTTACCTGTACAATCAATTATTTGATTACATGTTATTTGGGTAATGGTACCTTTGCCCATTGTTTGTACTACCCACTCCCCATTTACAAACCTTACACTTGTGGGCGCCTCATAATAACGGATATCAACCCCTGCCTCTATGCATCTTTCTTCGGCCAGCAGTGTATATAAAAAGCCATTAATGGATACTTGATGCTTCCAGTGACGGTCCGGAGGAATTGAAAAGTCTGGTAGCTTATCGCCATTTAACTTTACACAGTCCGTGACCAGCTCCCAGCCAATTCCACCAATGATCTGTTTGCCCCAAGCATGAAATATCCCCGGAAAAGTAACACCAGCGGTAGTCATGGTTCCCCCAAGTTGGCTACCACTCTCTATCAATATTGTCCTGGCCCCTGCCCTTCCGGCCTGTATAGCGGCTATAGTTCCGGCCGTACCACCCCCAACTACGAGTACATCGGTTTTTAATGATTTTTGAATGACCTTATAAGGCTCTTTTAGCGTTTCTGCATTTAAGACTGCAGGAGTCATTGCTCCTACAGATGCCAGTCCTATCGCTTTAAGAACGGATCTTCGTTCAACTTTTCCCATATTTAAATGAATCTCATTAATAATAGTTTTTTCTCATTGATCACAGAACTCGCTCTAACGGACTTCCTTCAACCTAAAAAAGATAAATACCAAAAACAGTGTAGTCTTTTGGAACAAGGGTTAAAATTACCCCCCTTCTAGCTTGGACCTAGAACTAATTCTTGCCCAGTCTCTGTAACACAGCATGTAATTTATTGATATTATCCGTATTTGGTATACTCTTATTATCGGGAAAGCCTGTATGTAAAATACCTCCATCCACTTCATACAATAAAACACCACCTATTCTTTCGTCTTTCTCTATCGCATTTAAAAAATCATATTCCACCCCATCCCCTTGGGTGAAATAATTATGGACCCATACACGCTTACCATTATCATATGCGTAGGTTTTTATGCTATCTCCCATCCCTGGCCTATAATCCCCGTGATAATAATCCTTAATGGTTACCTCATCAGCCAAATCTATTGCCTTTTTCCAATCGAGAGCTATCTTGGGCATTGCCCAAAAACCCAATTCATTAAAATCATCAAACAATCCAGGATCCTCATGGGCATGGCGCAAATGGATCTGCATCTTTTTCCCGGATCTATGAAGTGTTTCTGCTGCTTTTTCAAGGAACGATAAAAAATACTCACCTCTTATTTCCATTATTTTCAATGGATCAGCCGCCGTCTTAAGTATATCAATGTCATATTTTTCTTTATAACGTTTTACAATGGGCTCATTATACCCAAAGTTTACGTAATCGGATACCATCCCAGAATGATTTTGTAGACGAAAATCGATTCCGTCATACCCCATTTCCACAGCGCGTTCAACTTGTTCCAACCAGTATTCCTGTACTTCGGGATACGCTTCACAAGGGGTACCCCCCATATAATTGCGCTTGCCTTTTGCAATGCCGTATAGGGGACTGCTCACCCATCCATCTCCCCAGTGACCTGTACCTTGAAACCCAAATTCAAAGCCCCAATCCATAAACAGTTTTAAGGCTTCCTTGTTCTTGACAGGTCGTTTCTCCAGGCCCCATGCTCTTTCTTCTGGAGATTTACCTGCTTCCACTGGACTCATAGGGCTTCTAGAATGTATCCCCGTGGTTATGGGTATTTCCCCAGAACGGGTATACGCCTTTATCATTGAAAAGGGAATGGTAAACAAATTCTTATTGTGATCCAGGCTTATTGCCAAATAATTATAGTTTTCAGGTAGGCTGAAATTTTTAATTGTTAAAATTAGAAAACGCTTTGGCTCATCAGATAATGAAAAACCATTGGCATCCTTTACCTGGCGCAGGTCAAAACGTGATTCAACCTTAATATTCCCATTGTATTTAATGTACTTGCCATTCGTTTGGCTATACCATAGGGTAATCTCAGGAACCTGAATTTCTGAATCCTTTAGTCCGTCAAATTCAAAATATCTATTATAGGAAACTTTTTGTTTGAAAGAGTCCATGCTAAAAGCTATTTCCAATGATTTGATGGGTTCATTTAGCCTATTTAGAATTGCCTCTGGTTGTGGTTTTCTTTTCACTCTTAGGTCTGGATGGTCGGATATCAAATTATCAAAATGAATGTGTTGGCCGCCAATAGTTTCAATCTGCTTTCTACTAAGAGGGGCATTGGCACCATGCGGAATAGTGAATCCAGTTCCTGATTCATAGGGTTTTATAACTGCCCAAGCTTCCATGCCAAGCCTTTTGGCTTCGGACATATAGATGTAATTAGGGTCTCCCAGGGCCAATATGGACGCCAGGGTGTTATTTCCTGTACCCTTATCAGTAGGCATAACTGAAATAGTTGGATCTGAGAAGGTAGGATATCCAGGTTGACACAATACAAAATAGACTCTTTTAAACCCTAAATTCTTTAAAAAGACCATTTCTTCCCGCACCTTTTTATAGTCGTGAAAACCTCTGAGTTGCGGCATAATGTCGACCACAGGGGCAAACATTGTCCCTGATTTTGTAGGTATTGGCAGTTCCTTGATTGATAGTCCCGAACTTGTAGAAGCAATTGGACCGTACTTAGTTTGTGAAATTAACCCTGTTGTAAATAACAGTAAAATTGACAAGAATGTAGTTACTTTCATTAATAAAGGATTTCATTAAATATAGAAAGAACTGGACAAAATTACTACAATGTGTTTCAGCTCTTTGGATCGTTAGGTTTTTTTAGAACCTTCAATAGAAATGCTCATTTTAAATTTTACCCGTTCCCTAGACAGAACGGGGGCATCCCAATTGGGCACAATATTGGACTACCCTAATTTCCCTTACATGATAGTCAATTTTGACAAGGCGTGTATTTTGGCTTTAAAAATAAAATATCCGCCCCCAATTATCCAGATAGTATGGAATTTAGGAGCAGATATTTTATTTGCATTGTTCAACTACCTGTTCCAACCAGGATTTTGCTCCATTTTTACATCCTTATTTCTATCGATCGCACTCTGTGGTATGGGCCACAAGTTGTAATCAAAGTTAAGTGTCAAGGCTACATGTGGATGTAGCGCATATGCCTTGATACGATCAGTGGCAACAGTACCTCCCATTCGCAATAGGGTATTCCATCTGCTTTCCTCTACAAATAATTCTCTCGCCCTTTCATCCAAGATATAGTCGATATCAATATCGTCTGCAGTTGCCAATATATCACATTGGGCGCGGGATCTAATTAAATTTATGTCATCCGCTGCCAATTGATTTTCCCCTTTTCGGTGATAGGCTTCTGCCCTAAGTAAAATTGTCTCAGGCAAACGAAGGGCATATTTATCCCTAAAGATATTACTTCTATTTTCCCCTTGGTCCAAACCATCAAACTTATCGGTATTCAATTTATAAAAAATAGGGAAAATCCAGCCACGTCCTTCATTGGTTTGATCTATTACATCTTGGGGCACTTGTTGGCCTGCAAGTTCTGGGTAGTTAACGGGATCGTTATAAAATATTTTCCGACTAATGTTATGTTCTGCATTTCTCTGATCACCAGCGGACACGCTTTCATCCCAAATAACATCCTGGGTCAATGGCGAAGGTGCATAAAAAGCCACACCTCTACCTCCGGCATCATCCCCAACACCATCAAACCCTTCAATGGCCCTGTATACCGGCCCAAAGTATCTGGGATAATTTATTACCGACTGTCCATCCTCTTGAATATAGGCATCAAAATCTACTTGAAACGTCCAAATACTTTCTCTGTTTCCATCGGAATAATTTATATTGCCATTTCTAAACAGATCCCACCATACGTCTGCACCACCTGTCACGGTGTTTTCCTCATCCACTCTGGCCCCAAATCGTTCAGTCATCAGAGAATAAGTACCTCCATCAATTACATCGGAGGCATATTTTATGGCCTGATCATAAGCCGATTCATTTGATGTTTCAATTCCCAGAGCGAGATAAAATTCACTAAGATAATGTTGGGCAACACCTTTAACCAACCTACCTCCTTGTGTAGTTGTCTCCGGTAAATCATCTACAATAGCCTCCAATTCATCTATGGCAAAGCCGTAGGTTTCTTCACGAGTACTCCTAACATAATCAAACCGAGGTTCCTTTGCTACTTCCGTTACAATTGGAACACCTCCAAATAGCTCCCCAAGCATTCCATGGGCATACCCTCTAAAAAACCGGGCCTGTGCAATTAAATAAGCCTTCTTGTCTTCGGATTCAAAAGAAATTCCTTCCTCCTCAATTGCGGTCAGCGCTGTATTGGCCGTGGCAATTAATTCATAATAGAAATCATAGACATTTCTAAAGTTTGAGCTTTCAGCGTTTATTTTACTATAATCACTAAACGTATTGGATATCCTGAACTCTGGGACATCTAAAACATCGGTACCCACTCCCTGAATTTGAGCATTGGTCAATTCAAAATTTCGCAACCGGGAATACATCGTTATAATTACCTGGTCCAGTTGGGTGTCGGATGAGAATATATTATTGGTGGTATAGAATGTTTTGGGTTCTTCATTTAAGAACGCTTCGTCGTCACACCCTATAGAAATTGCAAGCAACACCAATAGAGTAAAAACTTTTACAATTATATTATTTATTTTCATTTGATCTATTTTTTATCTATTAGAAACTTAATTTCATTCCCATGGTATATATGGTAGGTACCGGTTGTGTATTGTCATCCGGTCTTATACCCGCTTCAGGATCTCCCCCCCCAAACCAGTTGGTAAAGGTGTATTGGTTTTTAATGCTGGTATAAAGCTCCATGGAATTTAAGCCGATAGCACTTAGGGTCTCCTTTGGCAACTTATAGGATAGGTTAATGTCCTGTATCTTGACAAAACCACGAGACTGTAATCCTAGATAACGATTGCTATAGGCATCTGCCCGTAGGTATTTTTCACTCTTGTTTTCTGGCGTCCACCAGTCATGGTCTATTTCATTGGTTGCGTATCTGTCCTTAAAGGAATTGTGCAGTGGGTTTTCCCTCATATAAAAATTGTCCTTGCCTCCTCCGAAAATACCGGAAACCATAACATACAAACTAAAGTTTTTATACTCCACCGTATTGGATAAGCTAAGTCTAAAATTTTCTTTTCTGTAACCTAATATTTTTCTATCATAATCAGCAGAGATGATCCCATCGGGCACTCCATCGGGGCCACTTATATCCCTGAACATTGGATCTCCCGGCTCTGCTCCAACATTTTCAATGTATTGGGTGTCATCTTCTTGGACAACGCCTACATATTCGTAACCGTAAATAGCTCCCAACGACTTTCCAATAAAGAGACTGTTGGCAATATCATCATCTTCTTTTCCATCCCCATCGTTATCGTCTCCGTACAAGCTAACAATTTTATTTCGGTTTTGCCAGAACGTTAGTCCGGAGGACCATTTTAAATTTTGATTTGAAATGTTCACCGTACGTAAACTAATCTCCACCCCTTTATTGTCTACTTGGCCTAGACTGGAAAAAATAGAACTAAATCCGGTCATGATCGGTATCTGTCTGGAAAATATCTGATCGGATGTTTCGGAAAAATAGAAATCAAGATCTAGGAACACCCTATTATCAAACCAGGTAGACTGGAAGCCACCGTTAAATGCCGTGGTAGTTTCCCAGCCAAGACTAGGGCTTCCCAAATTACTTTGTTCAACACCGTACAATATGGATGATGGCGCATCACCAAATTCATAGCGAATACCACCATCGTTTCCACTTGCCACTCTGGCCAGCGTCTGATAGGGATCAAGTCCCTGATTACCATTTTTACCGTAAGAAGCTTTGATCTTTAGGTAGTCCAAACTCTCGAACCCACTAAGAAAATCCTCTTCAGTAGCTGTCCAAGCCACCCCAAGAGATCGGAAATCACCCCATTTCTGATCTTCTCCAAAAACGGAAGCTCCGTCCCTACGCATGGTACCCGTTAAATGGTACTTGTCCTTATAGGCATATGCCAGACGGCCAACATACCCAATATTGGCTTTCTCTACCACATCCAGATTTGTCTTTTGAACAGCAGCTTTGTGGATTCCATCAACCCCAAGTAATGTATTCCCGTTTACCGAATAGTCGCTACCCGTGGCACTGACCAACTTGCTGTATGAATAATCACGGGTGGCAACCAATGTGGCATCCAAATAATGGTCGCCCAATAGTTTTTTATAGTTCAATATATGATCCATAACATAGGTATAACTATTTGTTCGGTTGTTATACCCGTTTGCCTGTGACAACCTTTTGGCCAGTTCCCCTGCGGAATATCGATCTATATAGGGAACCGTAGTGGCCTCTCCTATGTAATAATCCTCATAAACAAATCTGTCGCGTTGGTTATGATTTGCATTGATCGAAAAATTAAAGCGATACGTTAAACCGTCTATCTTGGGAACGTCTACCAATGCATAGGCACTTAATCTATAGAAATTCCTTTTATCTATATCATCTATAGTTCCATCGGTTCCCCATAAAGGATTGGGAACAGATTGTCCGGTAGGGTATCTTTCCAACAAGGTGCCCGTATTGGATCCAGGATTCACCGGCATCCCCTCATACCTATATGGGTAAGCCCAAGGTTGCTGCATGTAAGCATTGTTGCCCAAGCTTGCCCTTACCCCTGAATAATCGTTGTTATTGTATGTTCCGTCTATGCCAACTTTTAACCAATCGGTAACATCGGCATCCAACTTTGTCCGTATTGAGACCCGTTGGAAATCGTCACCTACTATGGCACCTTCATTGCTGGTGTAGCCACCTGAAAAATAATAATTTATCTTATCCGATCTACCTGATACTGCTATTTGGTGATTTTGATTAAATCCATTACGGGAAATAAGATCCATCCAATTGGTATCAACCTCTTTTTGCTCCCATAATGTGGTAGCATAGGCCGCATCAAAAACAATATCTTCGGGCGAATTGAGGGAAGGAGTCTGTGCAATATACTTCTCGGTCCAACGATCCCTATCCATCATATCAAACTTATTTTGCCAAGTATTCACCCCTATCGAAGTATTGTAGGTGATAATAGGCTTATCCGATTTTCCCTTTTTAGTAGTAATTACGATTACCCCATTTGCTGCCCTGGACCCATATACTGCGGCAGCCGATGCATCCTTAAGAACATCGATTGTTGAAATATCATCGGTATTAATATCCGTCATGCTTCCAAGAAATATAATCCCATCCAGAACAATTAACGGACTATTTGATCCATTGATAGAGTTTTGACCACGTACCAAAATATCCGGGGTGGTCCCTGGGGAGTTTTGAACACCCACATTTACACCTGAGACATTCCCCTTTAGCACCTGTAAGGCATTGGTATTTGCCGACAGCGCGATGGGGGAATCTTCCAGATCAACGGTACTGACCGCCCCAGAAATATCCTTTCTCCTTGCCGTACCATACCCCACTACTACTACCTCATCCAATTGGGCCGAATCTTCCTGCAGTACAATTTGAAATTGAGATCGCCCATTAATCGCTACTTCTTGGCTGGTAAAGCCAACATAAGAAACAACCAATACCGCATTTTGATCGGCTACCGTTAAAGCGAAATTACCATCAAAATCCGCCTGTGTTCCATTGGTAGTTCCTTTTTCAACAATACTTGCCCCAGGCAAGGGATTGTTCTGACCATCTACAACCGTACCGGATATGCTAACAGTTTGCTCTATCCCATCATAATCCTTAGCTTCAATTTCATATTTATCCAACGACCTTGCATTTAAGCTGATTGAACATAGCATTAGCGCCAAAATGGATCCCCGGATCGGCATTTCCTTTTTCAAAAAAAATGAAAAAAGGCTTAACAACTTTTTAAATCCTGTTTGTTTCATAGAGTTATGTTAGTTTTGGTTATCTACAAAGCCTGTTAAAAAATAATTTAACATTTGCTTATCATAAATTTTTCATAAAACTACAGTACTCATTTATTAGCAGCATCCTGTACTATCCTGCCCAAGAGGCACTTTTCTTAGGGTATTGATAATATAAATGTTAAAAATTGTTCAGCTTCCAATTTTACAAAGCATAATTTTTCCTTATTAGAAATAACACATGTATTTGATATAGAGTCATAAACCGGAGTGACCAACGGAAAACTTGCAGCAATGTTTCATATCGATTAGGGCCATTCCTGTCAAATCTTAACTGAAGTTGATATGAATGGGATACCGTTGTCCGATCTGGCCATTCCGGATAACCCATAGCGCATCCTTATGCCTGCTCATGAAAGACACCTTTATTTAATCCGGTACCTTTGGACTGAGTGGGCGGAGACAGTAACATTGGGTATACCTCCAGTAAATTATATAAATAGGCCCTTATATAAAGGCAAAGGTTGGGGCCGTGGGTGTTTCCAAACATCAACGGCCCCAACCCTATCAATACGCTAAACCCAATAGATCATCAATAAAAAAGCCTATTTACGTATTAGGTATAAAGACTACCTTACATTAAATGGGCTCATATCCTAAAACCACGAAGTAATAGGTTTTAGACAATTTTTCCTTTCAATTAACCACTGTATACCCCAATTCCTTATTTAATTGCAAAGCCATGATCTGGGTCCTATTCTTTAATTTTTTGGCCTGGGTCA
>JBFHGV010000055.1:0-9983 GCA_041582955.1 Arenibacter sp. | reverse complement strand
GTGCTTACCCAAGATTGGAGATTGGTGAACAGAGAGGAAAAGGAATTGTATAACATTCAAAATGATGGGGGGCAAAGGGTGAACGTAGCTGAAGAAAATCCAGAAGTAGTTGAAGAGCTTTATAAGAGGTATGAAGATTGGTGGGAGGATGTTTCCGTGGATTTTGGAGAATATGCAACCATGTACGTAGGTACAGAGCATGAAAACCCCGTTACCCTGTATTCCCATGATGCACATACCAGAAATAAGGAAAAGATATGGACGGTAAACGTGGCACGTGACGGCAGGTATGAGGTATATGTAAATAGGTGGCCCAATGAGACGGGTAAAAGAATTAATGAGAATGCTAAGGGGGAATCGCAGAATAGTTTTAAATCTGCTTCCCTAAAAGTGGGCAATATAGAACAAACGGTACAGGTGGATGGTAAGATGACATCCGCCAAGTTTGTGGTAGATCTAAAGGCCGGCGTCACCTGCTTTCAATCTTCGTTTAGGTTAATGAATGATAAGGTTAGCGGGGCGGGCTTTGTATATGTTGATTATATAGGTGCCGGAGATACCCAAAAAATAAATGAATATGTGCCCTCTGTGCCAGATGACCTTTTAAGGAAGGGTTATGAGCAGAAAGTAGTGTTGTTCGATTAAGAGATATGTTTAAATAGGTTGTATTTTATTGTAGTAAAATGGAGAAATTAGTAAAAGTAGTAGTTGTAGTGTTGTTTTTGGTGTTTGTTGCCTCATGTAAAGATGGGCGGCAAAAGCAGGAGGTAGTTGTTGCCGAAAAGCCAAATATTATCTTTATCCTAACCGATGATCAACGATGGGATGCCTTGGGCTTTGCCGGTAATTCTATAATTAAAACCCCCAATATGGATCAGTTGGCCAGTGCTGGCCTGTATTTCAAAAACGCCTTTGTTACCACGCCTATCTGTGCGGCGAGTAGGGCTACCATCCTTACGGGCCTTTATGAGAGAACCCATGATTTTAATTTTGGGAAGCCTAAATTGAACAATGCCTATATGTATGAAAGTTACCCGTATCTGCTTAAAAAAGCAGGGTATAGGACGGGCCTAATTGGAAAATTTGGGGTGAAAGTGAACAAGGGGGTAGAAGATTCCTTGTTCGATACCAGTGTTAAGACATTTTGGCCATACCTAAAAGAGGTTGACGGTAAGGAAAAACATTTGGCCGATATTAACGGGGATCATGCCATAGATTTTATTAAATCGGAAAAAGATAAGCCTTTTTGTCTTTCGCTATCCTTTTGGTCACCGCACGCCGATGATGGTGCCGAAGAACAATATTTCTGGCCAGAGTATGCCGATAGTTTGTATGTAAACAATGAAATCCCTACCCCAGAAACGGCAGACCCTGCCTTTTTTGAGGCATTGCCCGAGTTTATGAAACATTCCATGAATAGGAAAAGATGGTACTGGCGTTATGATACCCCAGAAAAGTTTCAGAAAATGGTAAAGGGCTATTATAAGATGATCAGTACAGTAGATAGTGTAATAGGTAGAATAAGGACCACTTTGGAAGAAGAGGGCTTGGCAGATAATACGGTAATAGTATTTATGGGCGATAACGGTTACTATTTGGGCGAACGTGGATTTGCTGGGAAATGGTTGATGCACGAACAGTCGCTTCGTGTACCTCTAATGATCTATGATCCCAGACAATCAGAATCTGATAGGGGGAAAACCTTTGAAGAAATGGTGTTGAATCTGGATATTGCACCTACCATCTTGGATTTGGCAGGGGTGGACATTCCCAAAAGCTATCAAGGCGAAAGTCTTACTTCCTTTTATGATGATGACACTGCTGATTGGCGGTCTTCGGCCTTTTTTGAACATCAAAGGGAGGGTGAGTCTTTGTTGCCTAAGACCGAATGCTATAGGGATGAGGAGTGGAAGTTTATTAGGTATGAAGCTGCTCCAGATTTTATAGAGCTTTATAACCTAAAAGAAGATGTGAACGAGGTTAATAATTTGGCCTATGATGAAAAATATAAGGATCTGGTAGATATCTATACCAAGAAATGTGATTCTGCGGTAACCAAATTAATGAAGGGCAGAATTAATTAAGTTTAGTGTTCTGCAAGTTGTGTGACTTTACATAATAGGGGTCGGACTTTAGATAAAAGTCCGACCCTTTTTTTGTGCCCGCTTGCTTGTACAGGCCAAGATCGTAAGGAGTTTATGTAGATATAACAAGATGTGCTATTTCAATATCCGGCGACCATTTTAGGGGACTTCCTTCTATCTAAGTAGTTGTTGATTTCGTATTCCAGCATCTTTTTGCTACTGGGTTTCTACAACTCTTTTAAAACAGTTGTGCTCCTCCCAAATCTTGAACTGTGTTAGGGGTCTACCGTTGAACAGTTCTTCTAGTTGCACATTTTATGAGATAGTCCTTATAAAAAAAAGTTTAATCTAAGATTGCTGGTCTCAACACTTTACTTTCAGATGTTGGGAAATCGGGTTCAACATAATTATCAACCGCATTTCCACTTAACCATTGTAAAGCCCTCACCATGGATTGTTGAAATGCAGAACAACGCATATTGGGTGGCCATATTTGGTTTTTCCATAAATGGCCATAGGTAGAACAGTAGACCTTGCCTTTTCCAAAATTAACTGTCCATTCCATGGGGAAGTTTAACTGGGTTTTTGGGTCCTTGGCATATGATAGAACTTCCAGATTTTCGGTAGTGCCTCTTCCATAACGGTAAATCTCCACATCGGCAGCTATCCAAGATTTTGGCATACCAATATGCATGGGGTGCCCCACTATACGGGTTACCAAAGCATCAGTTCGTGCACCATGCCCGGTGTTTTCACCTTCTCCTTTTGGAATTATCTCCATTTCTTCTCTGTTATTAATAGTTACGGCTACCCCAAAATCCTTATTTCGCCATCCTAAAGCTAACATTTTATTATATGCAGGCCATCCTTTAAAGGCATTGGTTGCACCATGATACATGTAAACCCCACCTCCTTCTGCCACATATTCTTCAAAAGCTTGTTTTACGTGATCAGGCCATTGCAAATTATCTTCTTTAAAAATATTGTTGCAGGTCTGAATCACGACAGGGTAGGAGTTAAAATCAGGATTCCAGTTTTTCCACTCCAATTTATTTTCTTTTTGATCTGGACAAGTGCTTACCGATACTTCAAACTTTCCTGTGGACTCAAGTATTTTTTGTAAATATTCAGTGTTCAATTTCCAATTATGATTGCTAAAACCATCAATAATCAATACGGGTATTTTTTTAGGTTCAACAATTTCAATGACCTTTTCAATCTTAATATCGTCATATAAAATTCCACCCCCTACTTTTAATGCTGTTGAGAACAATGAAAGCGTTATCTCTCCATCTGATGGCGCTATAAAATTGTGCGTTATCCTTTCCCAGCGTGGTGCTTTTGCCAACTTGTTCCTTTTTAAGCTCAAAACCAATTCATCATCAATAAAGATCTCGCCAGTTAGTGGATCTTGTTGGTCCCAAGATTGATGACGGGAATATAATGCCGACAAACGATATTTGGCCCCTGGTGATAAATTGGTAATGGTTTGAGCTATGCCACCTGGCCCATGACCACCCAAATCAATAACCCATTTTCCACTTGGTGAGCCAAAGCGGTCAATGGCAATAAGATCTATATTCTCTTGCATGATCAACCAGCCTGGAAGCTGGTCTCCATATAAATGTGGGTTTCCACTTTCGCTAATCACTTTCATTTCAAAACCACCATTTGTTAAATGATTATTTACCGGAGGTGTTTTAGGTGGTCCCTTTTCTATTCTAAGGTTGTCTATTACCAATCCCATATCTCCTTTGGTGGTTGAAACAAATTCAATAGTGGCGGTTCCTTTTGCTGTAGATTTAAAGCCAAAACCAATCCCACCAATATAATTGGGTGCCGGAGATAGGTTTCGGACTGTAGCTACGGTTATATCGTTAATGATAACATTAGCAGTGGCCAACAAGGTTTGGTCATCTCGCTGCCTCCCTTTTTGGTCTGCATATTCAAACTTTAAAGTGTAATCTGTAGATTTTTCAAGGCCTTTTATGGTCTGTATAATACTCCCGGGTCGGTTTCCATTTAAATCCAGTACTTGGTTGCCTTCAACAGCCGTAAATACCTTACTTGCAATCAATTCAACATTGCCGCTGCTTATGGTCCAGCCTTTTAGTTTTTTTACTATCTGTCTCTCACCAGCTATTTGGTCTTTTTCAAAAGAGGAATTCTTTATTTGAGCCTTAACTACAAATACATTACCGCATAAAATTGAAACTACAATGATAAATTTCTTTAAGAAATTATTTCTCATAAACTTTTCTTTTAATATTCTTCTTTGATCAAATGGGGGTATTGTGCATTATCCGCTTAAAAATATGCATTACCGCTAATACCTGCACTATAAAAATTGAATTCCTAAATCTAGTTTGCCCTTGTGTGTCTTCTTGAAACAGTGCTTCCACTTACCTTTCCGAAAAATAAATTGGCGCGGCATTTAGTGCATTAAGGTGCATTGGTGTAGGGAATTGCCATCTCTAGGTCTCAAAATCCAATGTACTGGTAAAAACCCTTGTGGTACAACCTCAATCCTTCATCTCTAAGGCTTGGGTTAACAATCGCTTTCGTCTTCGTTTGGAGAGCCATCGCGCTCAACACAGGCCCATGGGAATAAGTCGTTGTTGTTGTCATTTTTGGTCTGTTTTACGGAGCTGGGCATAACGAGGTAAACTGTCTTGGCACTTCGCCACAGCTAACAATTATCCGGACCAACGGCTCTAACAGGGCAGCTTGCCCTACACATTTTTGTTCAAGTCATTTTTGCTTGCTGGTCTCTATAGGTTCTATTGTAGATACAAGGAGTTGTAACAAAATACAAGGTATTATCCAACATGCCACCACACTTTTTAACTAAATATTATAAAGAATGCTGTTTATTTGTGAAAATAGTACAGTAAGAGGCTAAGATAGTATATTTAGATTATGGGTTTGTTAATATAGTATTGCCTTATGTTAATTTATTGTTGTAAATGCTGTTAATTTTAACATAATATTGCGGTATAAGTAGTTTTTGAAATAATAAATCTTTTGATTGTTCTTTTAAAAACTACAATAATAACCTTCTAAATAAATATTTAATTATGCAAAAAAAACAACGGTACAAACAACTATTACTACTGCATTTGCTCTCTAAGAAGAGAAATTTTGTTTTGCAGTCGGTTCTTGTGTTTTCACTTTTCTGTGGGGTAGATGCTATGGCGATTGATGGATCGCCTAATGACTATGTTAAGACTGTTGACGGTGTTTTTGGAAGTCCTGTTGCTATGGCTCAACAGCAAGGAGTTATAACGGGGACCGTTACTGGGTCCGATGGTATGGCCATTCTTGGCGTCACGGTTTCTATTAAAGGAACTGATAAAGGTGTTGTTACAGATTTTGATGGAAAATACACCTTGAAAAATGTGCCTGAAGATGCCATTCTGGTGTTCAGTTATCTTGGCATGGAGAGTCAGGAAATTCCTGTTTCTGGAAAATCCGTTGTCAATGTCACAATGAAAAATAGTGTTGAAGAGCTTGAAGAAATTGTAGTAGTAGGCTACGGTAAGCAGGATAAAATTAGTGTTACAGGTTCTGTAGCCGACATTAAAACAGAGGGTATAAAACAGAGTCCTTCTCCAAACGTGGTAGGGGCTCTTACTGGACGTCTGCCAGGCCTTGTTACGGTTCAAAGTAGTGGTCGTCCCGGAGCTGAAGGTTACGGAATTTATTTGAGAGGGCTCAGTACAACCAATGGATCTTCGCCTCTAATACTGATAGATGGGGTTCCTCGTGATAATATTACCCAATTGGATCCCAACGAAATTGAGAACATCACTGTTTTGAAAGATGCCTCAGCTACCGCTGTATTTGGGGTTAGGGGGGCTAACGGAGTTATTTTGGTGACCACAAGGGTAGGGAGGACAGAAGAGCCCTCTATCGATTTCTCTTACGAAACCGGAATGCAATACTTGACCTATAAGACAGAAATGTTGGATTCGTGGGTTTATGCCGGAATGAGAAATCAGGCCCTTATCAACGATGGGTATGCTCCAAAATATTCAGACCGTCAGATTGCACTGATGAAGGCAGGAACGAGCCCTTTTTATCCCAATACTGATTGGTATGATATAATGACGAATGATTTTGCGCCAATGAATAGATATAATGTGAACATGACAGGCGGAAATGAGCGTTTCAAATATTTCTTTAACGCTGGTCTACTGGATCAAAAGAGTTTTTATAACGCCTTGCCAAAAGACGAGCTTGGGTATGACCCACAGTTTAAATTAACCCGTTACAATTTCAGAACTAATGTAGAAATGAAAGTGAATAACTGGATTTCGGCAGGGGTTAAATTGGCCGGTTATTTAAGTAAGGTAAATGGGACTACCGCACAGGCTTCACAGGTGTATGTAGGGATTAATTCAATGACACCGGTTACACCCGGTCCACTTTCTCCCGCAGGATGGGAAGAGTATGGAATCCCGGAAGGTAATCCTATTACCCCAGACGGTGTGAGCAATCAGAATCCTTACGCTTTATTGAATTTTCGCGGCTATAATAGTTCAGAATCCAATAACCTGAATACAACTGCTAATATTGACTTTGACCTGGGTATGATAACCAAAGGGCTTTCATCTAAAATGATGGTGTCTTTTGACACCTATTCCAGTTCTACACTTAATGGCAAAAAGAGCTATAACAGTTATCAGTTTGATATTAATGAAGAACAGACTTTGGAAGGTGAAATATATGACCTTATAGAATTTACACCAGAACAGGAGCCTCAGTTTTATCCTATAACCCTATCTAAGAGTTCGAGTTTTAGGTATAAAACAAATTTGCAATGGATTATAAATTATAACCGAACCTTTAATAGTATTCATAAGGTTTCGGGAATGATGTTGGCTCAACGGGATAATAGTGAAGCTGCTGGTGGAAGTAGTGAAAATTTGCTTCCTTATAATTATTTGGGCGTTGCCGGTCGTGCTACTTATGGTTATAAAAATAGATACTTGGCAGAAGTTAATGTTGGTTATAACGGTTCGGAGCAGTTTGCTCCAGGTAATCGATTTGGCGTGTTTCCTGCCGGATCCGTGGGTTGGGTAGTTTCTAACGAGCCTTTTATGAAGTCGCTTGACTTTGTGTCCAATTTTAAATTGAGGGCATCTTATGGTAAAGTAGGTAGTGATAATATTGGTGGCTCACGCTTCCTGTATCTGGACAAAATGAATGTTGGTACCAGTGGAAGAATTACAACAATTAGTGATTTGTTTGTAACGGAGAGTTTGCTTGGAAACCCTAATATTACTTGGGAGGTAGCCTATAAACAGAATTATGGAATTAATCTAGGGTTTTTCAAAAACACCCTTACGTTTGCCGTGGATGCTTTTAAAGAAAGAAGAGAGAATATCTTAATAACCCGTCAGACCGTTCCTGAAGTTACAGGGCTTTCCACTATTTTTCCTAAAGCCAATCTTGGAATTGTTGAAAACAAAGGTTTTGAAATTGAGATGGGCTACAGTAGGAAATTCTCTAAAGATTTTTCTTTGGGTATTCGTAATACCTTTTCTTATGCGAAAAATAAAAATGTATTTGCCGATGAAGCCAGTCAGGGAGAAGATTATTACCTGCAATATAGAAAGCAAGGCCTTTCTTTAGGTCAGTATACCGGTAAGATTGTTGATTGGGATTCCCCTGGTAATGGGTTTTATATTTCAGAAGAGGAGATTAATGAAACCACTTATTCAGGAGCCAAGCCGCGTTTGGGTGACTTAAAATTCCTGGATCTAAACGGTGATGGTAATATAGGGCCTGAGGATAACGATGTCATTGGGCATCCTACTGTTCCTCAAATCAGCTACAGTTCAATATTGAACTTCGCATACAAAGGTTTTGATTTGTCTCTAATGTTCCAGGGAGCAGCCCAGGTTACCAAAAACTTTACGGCTGCAGGAGTTTGGGAATATGGAGATCCTGGTTATTATTTTGAGTATCAACAAAACCACTGGACGCAGGAGCGATGGGATAATGGAGAGCCTATTTCCTATCCAGCACTAGCCTCTTATAAAAGAAATACCAACCATTCCATTAACTCATTTTTCACCACAGATGTATCTTATTTGAGATTGAAAAACGTAGAGATCGGTTTTACTTTTCCAAAGAGCTTATGTGACAATTTAGGATTGCAAAAAATTAGGATATATACCAATGGGAGTAATCTTGCTACATGGACCAAAAATAGGTTTTCCCACTTAGATCCAGAGATTGGCCGTTCTCCTTTAATTCCTATTACTCAGATATTCAATTTTGGTGTAAACGTTAAGATTTAGATTGGTGCAATTATTAAATAAAAAAATGAAAAATATGAAAACAAAAATATTGATAACCGTCTTTTCTTTATTTCTGTTTGCCTCTTGTAGTGATGTTTTAGATATCTCTCCTGATGGAACACAGACCCTAGATGAGATTTTTAGTGATGAATCAACTACAGGTGGTTATTTAAGCTCGTGCTACCAGTCATTTCCGGGATTCTCATATCGCTATGTAGGCCTTGAGAATTTACCAACAGCTATATCGGATGACGCTTGGAGTATTGGTAGAAATGGAGCTAACAGTGCTAGTCTCTATCTGGGAGCTGTAACCACTGTTGGAAATAATAACAAACTGGGCTATATGAAGGGAATGTTTGGGAACAATGTCTCGGCCTGGAAATATTTTTACCTGAGAATACGCCGCATCAATGTGTTCCTTAGTCGCATAGACACTGCAGCCGTTCCTTCGGAAACCGAAAGGGCACAGTGGACCGCTGAAGCTAGGGTATTGCGGGCCTTTTATTATACCGAGCTTATAAACCGTTACGGTAGTGTTTATCTTCTTACCGAACCCACTGAAGTGGATTTTGATGAGTCAACACTTGAATTATCTACTTATAAGGAGGTTGCTGATTTTATCATTAGTGAGTGTCGTGAAGCAATGAAATCTGAGGAGTTGCCATGGAGGCCAGAATTAAGTACTGACTTTAGGCGAATGAACAAAAGTATAGCCGCTGCACTAAAATCCAGAGTGGCACTGTTTATGGCTAGCCCTCTGTTTTCTGATGGACAAAACTATTGGGAGGAAGCGGAAGCGATTTGTAAAGAATCTTTGGATGAGCTTTTGGCCAATGACTTTGAATTGTATACCACTGTTCGTAATACCTCTGTTTTTGGAGACAATGCTTATCAGGAATACAGTAATTCTACTAGGGATTATTCCTCTTCTCCTGTAGATAAGGAATCTATTTTGGTAACAAACAATGTAAGTAATAATTGGAATTTTCAAGGACTGCCTATTAATAATGCCACCTCGGCAGGAATGGCTCCTACTCAAGAGTTGGTGGATGCTTACCCTATGAAAGACGGCAAATATATCCTTGACCTTGCCAAACCTTATAATGATGACAAACATCTTTCTCCAAATTTTGCCTCCGGGTCGGGTTATGATGAGACGGATCCTTATATAGATCGTGACCCGCGTTTCTATGCTACCATTTATTATAATGGTGCAACAGCTCTCAATCAACGGAACCAACAAATAACGATAGAGACTTTTAGAACCGGAAACAGTAGCATCATGGGTAGTAATACGAAGCGTACCCAGACAGGTTATTATCCACGTCGTCACTATCATCCCTTACAACGAAGGGGTAGAAACGTGGCTGTATCATGGCGTTATATGCGTTTGGCCGAAATATACCTAAACTATGCAGAATGTGCGATTGAAAACAACCACTTAACCGAGGCTTTGGCAGCGATTAAGCCAATTAGGGATCGCGTAGGGATGCCTAATCTGGATGAAGTGGAAGGTGTAACCATTGATCAGGATAATCTCCGTTTGATGTACCGAAATGAACGCAGGATAGAAATGGCCTATGAAGAGACC
>JBFHGV010000054.1:0-10118 GCA_041582955.1 Arenibacter sp. | reverse complement strand
TGCTAATAATACCCTGCTCATTAAAGTAGCCCAAGGAAGCATTAAAGGTGGTTTTTTCCGAACCCCCGCTCACCCCGAACTGGTGATTGGTCTGCCATCCGTTGTCCAATACCAGGTCTAGCCAGTCTGTAGAACGCCCTTGTTCAATGGATTGCAGTTCCACGGGATCAAGAAACACTTGATCGTCGGTGGGGATGGTCCCGTTCCAGGAAGAGCGTCGGGATTCCCTTTTTAAATTGGCAAACTCCTCTCCGTTCATCATGTCTACCAAACGCGATGCTGAAGTAGTACCGATATGGCTGCTGTAGGTAACCTTGGTCTTGCCGACCCTACCTCTTTTTGTGGTTATTAAGATTACCCCGTTGGCACCTCTAGACCCATAGATGGCCGTTGCGGCAGCATCTTTTAATATTTGCATAGATTGAATGTCCTGTGGGTTGATGTCCGATACGGACTCCGTTCCACTTATCTGTGGAATTCCATCAATTACGTAAAGTGGATCATTGGAAGCCCCTATGGAACGTCTTCCCCTGATACGGACCGTTGAGTTTTCCCCTGGTCTTCCGCCATCGGCCTGAATATCCACACCGGCCACCTGGCCTTTAATGGCATCAATACTACTTGAAGTTGCTATTTTTTCAATAGCCGAAGCGTCTACCGAGGAGATTGCAGCTGTAACCTCGCCTTTTTTCTGTGTTCCGTATCCGGTAATGATTACCTCGTCCAAAGATTGTAAATCCTCTTCCATTGTAACGTTGATGACATTACTGCTCCCAACGACTACTCTTTTAGAGCTCATTCCAATATACGAGAATTCCAATGTCTGTCCGTCATTTGCGGCAATGCTGTATTTACCGTCAAAATCCGTAACGGTTCCGGTAACGGTTCCTACTATTACCACACTAACCCCTGCCAGAGGAATATCCTCCGTATCGGTAACCACACCGCTTATCTGTTTTTGAAAAGGTGGGTCAACATCCTCAAAAGCATAGGATGTGTTGAAAATACCCAAGCACGCTACAAGGGATATTTTCAGGAAGATGTTCTTCCATACAGGAATACTACCCTGTACTTGAAATAGCTCCTTAAATCTTTTTTTCATAATTAGAGTTTTAATTTGTTAGTTGATTTTGTTAACTCCAAAAATAATTCGTTAACGTTAACGAATATAGATATTCATTTTTAATAAAAAAAAGAAAATTGATAATTATGCAAGTACAATAAATTGGTATTGTCAATATATTGGCATTTTCATTGACAAATAATAGAATTTTAACCTAATTTAACTTAAAACTTTGCGAAGACAGGTGTAAGGTGGGCATTTTTGGCCCAAATGTCAGAGTATCAGCTGGAAAAATCTTTGAATAGATAAATCAGAGGAATTATCCAAGAATTTGATGAGGTTCAATTCTTGGGTCAGATGAAGGGGATTGCCCAAAAATAAGGGCTAGGTTAATTTTAAATTTAAAAAACAGCTTAAATCTGGTCCTACTTAGGGTAGGTATCCAGTATTTTTATCTGCTTTTGTATAGCTACGGTGAATTCAGATTTTAAATCGGCTACCAATTCCGAAACCGTTGACACATTTTCAATAGTGGTCACTCCTTGTCCAGCAGACCAAATGGTCTTCCAGGCTTTGGCCTCTGTATTAAGCTCCTTGCCGAAATCAATTTTGGTATCCTTTTTTAGGTCTTCCTCGCTGATTCCTGCCGCTTTTAAACTGGCGCCCAAAAAATTGGCGTGCACCCCGGATACGGCAGCCGTATAGACCACATCACTCGCTCCCGAGTCTATAATCATTTTTCTGTACTCTTCCGGTGCCTGGCTTTCCTTGGTATTGATAAATCTTGTGCCCATATAGGCCATATCTGCTCCCATTTGAAGAGCGGACGCAATATCTTGTCCCGTACTAATACAACCGGAAAGTATGATGGTTTTATGATAGAATTTCTTTACCTCTGCAATCAAGGACATAGGGTTTATGGTCCCAGCATGGCCTCCAGCCCCGGCGGACACAAGAATTAAGCCATCTACTCCGGCTTCGGCCGCTTTTTCCGCATGTCTTTTTTTTATGATGTCATGGAATACCAATCCCCCGTATCCATGTATGGCATCAACCACTTTGGCAACAGCACCAAGAGAGGTGATTACTATAGGGACCTTGTGTTTAATGCATACTCTTACATCGGCTTCCAGCCTAGGATTGGTGGGGTGTACGATGAGATTTACACCAAATGGTGCTGCCTTTTTTCCCGTTTCATTTTCAAATTGCTCCAAAGCGGTCTTAATTGTTACCAACCATTCCTCAAAACCCTGGGTAGTACGTTGGTTCAGGGCCGGGAATGTTCCAACAATCCCGTTTTTACAACATTCAATGACCAATTCCGGGCCAGATATAAGAAACATGGGTGCGGCTATGGCAGGTAGCGATAATTCTTTGATAAATGATGGCTTTAGGCTCATTGCATTTGGGTTTTCTAAATTAAAAACAATTGGTGATAGCGAACAATGTAAGGCAATTGGTTATTTATTCCATATAACTATAGTATATTTGGAATATGCTATGCACGCATAATATTTCCAAATATACTAAATAATAAAGGATGTTTTTAAAAGATTTTGAAATTCGTTGGAGCGATGTTGATGCTAATCGGCATATGGCCAATTCGGCCTATATAAATTTTATGAGCCATACCCGTATGTCATTTTTATTGCAACTTGGGTTTAATCAAGAAACAATGGCCAATCATAATATAGGTCCCGTAGTGTTCCATGAACATGTATATTACTTTAAGGAGGCGTTTTTGGGGAAGCCCATACAGGTCTCTTTAGAATTAATGGGATTAAGTGAAGATGGTATGTTCTTTGAATTTCATCACAATTTCTACGATCACAAGGGTCGCAACTTTGCCCACTGTGAAGTAATGGGAGCCTGGATCAATCTGCGAACAAGAAGCCTAACAGCTTTACGTGGAGAGTTAATGGAGGTCTTTAATAGTGTTCCCAGACCCCATGGTTTTAAGGTGCTAACCAAAGCGGACACTCGTAAGTTTGAGGTGCGTCCTATGGATTTGGTCTAGCTTTTTTGCTTACTAGATATACGCCTATCAATACCAATACTATTGCCGTAAATTTTATTAAATTAAGGTGATCTTTGCCAGATAATATAGCAAAAACGATGCCTATCAGTGGTTGTAGGTACATAAAAACACCTACTGTGGAGGCCTTTAGCTGTGTTAGGGCAAAAACGTTGAACAAATAGGTTAAAAAGGTTGTTCCTATCACAACAAATCCAATGGCACCTAACGCTTCAATGGGCATTTGTTGCCATTGGATTTTCATAAAATCTGAATAGGTTACCGGTAATGTCAGAATAAGTCCAATGCCAAATAGCCATTTCATAAGGGTAAATGGATGGTATTTTTCCAGTAGTTTTTTTACTAGGATTAGATATAGGCCATAGGAAGTGGCATTGACAATAAACAGAAGATTGCCCAGGGGGATATTGGTTGCATCTTGCCGTACTTCGGCGCCAAATAGTACCAATCCCAAGGCGCCTATCAGGCCTAAAAAAACGCCAATTCCTCGCTGAAGGGATACTTTTTCCTTTATAAACAAAGCCGATAATATAACAACCAAGATTGGTGTAATAGTAATTAGTACGGCACTATTGATGGGGGTTGAAAGCTCCAATCCTTTAAAAAAGGAAAGCATGTTTATTCCCATTCCAAAAATGGCACAAACCAAAATCCGGCTCCAATCCCGTTTTTCCAATTTTTCCTTGGGGCCAAAAAATGAAATGGCCCAAAATAATATAGTGGCGCCAAAAAGTCTTAGGAATATAAATCCAAATGGCCTAACGTGGTTCGGCATCACGCCCTTGGCAATGGTATGGTTTATGCCATAGATGGTGGTGGCCCCCAAGGCGGCCAAGATGGCTAGGGTTCGTTTGCTCACGGGTTTATACTGGCTTTGGCCTTGGCAACTACCGCCTTGCTATTTCCCACAAAAATCTGGTTGTCCATAAGGATTACCGGCCTTTTTAAAAATGTATAGTGTTCTAGGATCAATTGTCTATAATCTGTCTCGCCAAGGCTTTGCTCTTTTAGGTTGCGCTCTTTATAGAGCCGTGCACGCTTGCTAAATAAGCTTTCATAGCTACCGGACAAATCTGCCATTATTTTTAGATCCTCAGGGGTTATGGCCTCGTGTTTGATGTCCTGAAGTGTAAAATCGCTAGTCGGGGCCAATTCCTTTAAAATTCTTTTGCAGCTATCACAAGTGCTGAGATAAAATATCTTTTTCATATGTGTTTTTTATTGCTTTTAGAGGTGTCTAGTAACCTAAGAGAATTAAGATAACCGTTGCCCTTATAGGGGGAAGATTATTTTAATCATGTGGGTTTCTTTTTTTGTAAATCTATTTCCAGGGTAATATTTGCCATGCAAAGAAACCCATTTCAATTGAATTGTACTATTTTTAAGGCCGTTTGTAAATAATTAATAATAGAAAATACATAGATCTTGGAACACGCTTTTGAAATTACCCTTCAGAATAGAAAAAAACTATACCAGATACTAAATGAAACCCCAAAGGAACAACTTCTAGAAGTGCCTGATGGATTCCGAAACAACATTTGGTGGAATATTGCCCATGTTCTCGTAACCGAGCAACTCTTGGTATACAAACTAAGTGGGCAGCCTATGCGCTTGGATGAAGCCCTAGTGGATACGTTTAAAAAGGGAACGCAGCCTAGCGGAACCCCAACAGATGAAGAACTTCAAGAAGTGGCCGAGTTGTTGTTAACTACAGTAGACTGGATGCGGGAAGACTATGGAAAAGGTATTTTTCAGGGATATAATGAGTACACGACCAGTGCCAATGTTACTTTGAAATCTGTAGAGGACGCCATCATGTTCAATGTGTATCACCAGGGGCTGCACCTAGGTGCCATTATTTCTCTCTTAAAGGCTTTGAACAAGTAGTGCTAAATTTCCAATTTAATACGTAAAAAATTCCCTATTTCCGTATATGGGAGCGTTAGGGTAACGGGGCCTTCTGCATAGGAGGTAACCTCATACTGTTCATAGAAAAGCTGTAGCCCCTCTGCTGTAAAACCAATATTGAGGGGAAGGTAAAATTGATCGTTCTCGAACATAAATCCGGTAGCATTTATAGATGATGTTGCCGGTATATTTTCCTGCTTTCTAAATTTGTCTTCTACAAAATTTTCAAAGGCCAAAGGATCTTTGAACAACTCCATGTTCTCCAGCTCTTTATTTTTTTTCTTATCAAAATTCAAAAATCGGGTGGAGGAAAACCCATGGGCACCTCCGGTAAAGGAATAGGAGTTTATCTGAACAGATATTATATTCTTATCTTCATAGGTAACGCTTGCTTCAATATTGGCTTCCCAGCCTACAGGTTCATCCGGATATAGTTTTTTAAGTTCCAAATACCCGTTCTTAAAGGAGTCCATCGCCTCTTCTACAGTAGTAGCCTCAGTTTCATCGTCATAGATAAGCAGGGAGATAACTTCTTCCCTTATAGCATTGTTTATGGTGCTGCCAATAGCCTTTTTATCCAGTACCCTTGGTATTTTAATAACTGTGTGGGGACAATTTCCACAGTTTTCCGAAATATATTCCGTGGGTTCAAAAGTAAGTAGATCTTCATTGTTTTTGCAATTCCAAAGTAGAAGAGTAAGCAACATAAAACAGGCCAATGTAGACTTCATAAACGCATAGGTGTTAGTAAGGTGTAAAGCTACAATATCATTGTAATCCCCAAAAGATAAAGGTACATTTGTGTATAGATATTTTCAAATGGACAAAAGACACTTAAAATTCAATAGCAAAGCAATTCATGGTGGGCAAGCTCCGGACAAGGCTTATGGGGCGGTAATGCCACCTATATATCAAACTTCAACCTATGCCCAATCTACCCCTGGAGGTCATATGGGGTATATGTACTCCAGAAGCGCCAACCCAACACGGACGGCTTTGGAGGATTCATTGGCCAGTATAGAAAATGGCACATATGGTTTGGCGTTTGGAAGCGGAATAGCGGCCATAGATGCCGTTATGAAACTGATGAGCCCTGGTGACGAGGTAATCGCCACCAGTGATCTCTACGGGGGTAGCTACCGAATCTTTAAAAAAATATTCGAAAAATACGGTATTGTTTTTCATTTCGTTGGCATGCAGGATTTGGAGCAAATAAAAGCGAAGGTCAACAGTAATACAAAGCTTATTTGGGTAGAAACCCCAACCAATCCCATGATGAATATTGTTAATATTGCGGAGGTCTCCCAATTGGCCAAAAAGCACAATATCCTTTTTGCCGTAGACAATACCTTTGCAACCCCATATTTACAACTGCCTTTGGATCTTGGGGCCGATATAGTAATGCATTCTGCCACAAAATACTTGGGAGGGCATAGTGATGTTGTTTTGGGAGCTTTGGTAGTGAAAGATAAAGGCCTGGCAGACCAATTGTATTTTATACAAAATGCCAGTGGTGCCATAAGTGGCCCCATGGACAGCTTTTTGGTGCTTAGGGGTATAAAGACCTTGCATGTAAGGATGCAGCGCCATTGTGAGAACGGCCGCGCTGTGGCCCATTTTCTGGCAGATCACCCTAATATTGACAAAGTTTATTGGCCAGGTTTTCCAGACCATCCCAATCATGCGGTGGCCAAAGAACAAATGAAAGATTTTGGGGCCATGATATCCTTTGTTCCCAAAGGAGGAAGCTACCAAGATGCTATAAAAATAGTAGAAAGGCTAGAGCTATTTACCTTGGCCGAATCACTTGGTGGGGTGGAGAGTCTGGCAGGGCATCCCGCAAGTATGAGCCACTCTGGTATTCCCAAGGAAGAGCGGGAAAAAAGCGGAGTGGTAGATGCTATGATCCGACTCAGTGTAGGGATAGAGGACAGTGATGATTTAATAGCAGACCTTAGGAAGGCCATAGAATACTAATTTTATCAAATTTCAAAAAAAAGAAGGTTTTAATTACGTAAAAACCATAATTTTGCTATTAAACTCAAAATTTATCAACAATCAGCAATTATCAAGTTATTATGAAAGATAAAATAAATGCATTTATGGAGGAGGTGAAGGGCCGAAATAGCCATGAACCGGAATTCATCCAAGCCGTTCAAGAAGTGGCAGAAACCGTGATTCCCTATATCCTCAAAAATGAAATTTACAGCGGTAAAAACATTTTGTTAAGAATGGTAGAGCCCGAAAGGTTAATTTCGTTTAGGGTCTCCTGGGTGGATGATCAGGGAGAGATTCATGTTAATAGAGGGTATAGGGTTCAGATGAATTCTGCTATTGGCCCATATAAAGGGGGGTTAAGGTTTCATCCTACGGTAAACGCCAGTGTCCTTAAATTTTTGGCCTTTGAACAGGTTTTTAAAAATAGCTTAACCACACTGCCCATGGGGGGTGGAAAAGGGGGCTCTGACTTTGACCCTAAAGGGAAATCCCATGATGAGATTATGCGTTTTTGTCATGCTTTTATGACGGAACTGTGTAGGCATATAGGGCCAAATACCGATGTTCCTGCCGGAGATATTGGGGTTGGTGCCCGGGAAATTGGATTTTTGTTCGGGATGTACAAAAAGATAAGAAATGAATTTACCGGTGTTTTAACCGGTAAGGGACTTTCTTGGGGAGGGTCTAAAATTAGACCAGAAGCAACGGGATATGGAACAGTGTATTTTGCGCAGAGCATGTTGCAATCCAATAATGATCAGATTAAAGGTAAGACGGTAGTGATTTCAGGCTCTGGAAACGTGGCCCAATATGCTGCAGAAAAGGTGATAAGATTAGGAGGAAAGGTGGTTACCCTTTCGGATTCCGGAGGTTATATATATGACAAGGAGGGGATTAATGAGGAGAAATTGGCCTTTGTTATGGATTTGAAGAACAATAAACGGGGAAGAATTTCGGAGTATGTAGACAGATATAGCTCCGCAGAATTTCATGAAGGGAAAACACCATGGGACGTTAAATGTGAAATGGCACTTCCTTGTGCCACCCAGAATGAGCTGGATGGCAACGACGCCAAAACCCTATTGAAAAATGGATGTATATGTGTGGCGGAAGGAGCCAATATGCCCTCTACCCCAGAAGCGATACACGCTTTTCATGATGCAAAAATTTTGTTTGCCCCAGGAAAGGCTTCCAACGCCGGTGGGGTAGCTACCTCAGGTTTGGAAATGTCACAGAACTCATTGCGTATAAGTTGGACACGTGAGGAGGTGGATGAGCGACTTCAAAAGATTATGAAGGATATTCATGACTCCTGCGTGGAATACGGGCAAGAAGAAGATGGATATTGTAATTATGTGAAGGGCGCAAATATTGCCGGGTTTGTAAAAGTTGCAGACGCCATGTTGGCACAAGGGGTTATTTAAACGTCCACAAGGCTCTGGGCAAGCAGATTGCCAAACCTCTTTTCTATAATTTTTGGGGCCCGTACGTTTCTAGGAAACCTACGGGTCTCTTTGTATTATCTTTGTACCTAGATATAAATTCTAATGCAGCTAACTACAAAGGCCATTGTTCTTACCTCCCTTAAATATGGCGACACCAGTTTAATCGTCAAGATGTATACGTTGACTGATGGAATAAAAACCTATATGTTAAAAGGGGTGCTTTCCTCTAAAAAGAGGAAGTTGAAACCAGCCTATTTTCAGCCGCTATCGCAATTGGAATTGGTTGCCTCCCATAAGAATAAAGGCACCTTGGAGTCTATTACAGATGTAAAGGTCTGTTATCATTACCAGACCTTGCATACGGATATTGCAAAAAATGCCATAGCATTTTTTTTGGCCGAAATGTTGGCCAATAGTATTCACGAGGAAGAACGCAACGAGGGCTTGTTCAATTTTCTGGAAGCTTCGCTACAATGGTTGGATACCCATGGGGAATTTGCCAATTTCCACCTCTTCTTTCTGCTTAACCTAACCAAGTATTTAGGGTTTTATCCAGATACTACCTATGCGCATTTATCCTACTTTGACCTGTTGGAAGGGGAGTTCCTTGAGATACCATCATTAAACCCTGGTCTAACTGGGGATAATTTAAAATTATTTAAATCGCTCTTAGGCATAAATTTTGATGCCTTACCAACGATTAAACTTAATAAAAAGAATCGTCAGGACCTCTTAAAAACCCTTGTCCTATATTTTGAATTACATTTGCAGGGTTTTAGAAAACCAAGGTCATTGGCCGTGTTGAATGAAGTGTTTAGCTAATATGCAGAAAATTACTTTCATACTCATGTTCCTGATATTTCAGGGAAGTATGGGGCAGGTGATTGTTGTTTTGGACGGGGAGGACCACCGGCCCATTCCCAATGTTATTGCATACAATGCAGATAAGTCCAAAACATCACTTTCCGACTTGGATGGTAAATGCGATCTGTCCAAATTTGGGCAGGGAGAACGAATAACCGTTATGCATATTGGATATCAATCTGTTAAGGGAACCAAAGGAGTACTGCTTAAGAAGGGTAAATTGTATTTGGAATTAACGGTAGAGCAACTTGATGAGGTGGTAATGTCTATCTCCAAATGGGAGCAACAAAGAAAAGATATTCCCCAGAAAATTGCTGTGATCAATTCCAAAACGGTAGATTTTACCGCCCCCCAGACTTCTGCTGACCTGTTGCAGAATAGCGGAAAGGTATTTGTACAGAAAAGTCAGCAGGGCGGCAGCAGTCCGGTTATCAGAGGATTTGAGGCCAGCAGGGTTTTATTGGTAGTAGATGGCATCAGAATGAATAACCTGATCTATCGTTCAGGTCACTTGCAGAATGCCATTACCGTTGATCAGAATATGCTGGAGAGTATGGAAGTGCTGTATGGCCCCGCCTCAACACTGTATGGCAGTGATGCCTTGGGTGGTGTTGTTCATTTCCGTGCAAAAGATCCCAAAATGGCTGAAGAAGGAAAAGCTTTTTCAGTTTCGGGGAGCGGCTTCAGCAGATACAGTTCTGCCAACAATGAAAAAAGCATTCATGCCGATGTAAACCTTGGCGGCAAAAGAATTGCGTGGCTGCAATCTTATACGTTCAGTGATTTTGGCGATGTAAAAATGGGC
>JBFHGV010000053.1:0-10131 GCA_041582955.1 Arenibacter sp. | reverse complement strand
GTGCTGGTCACTGCCCACTCCGCCCGTAGAATTTAAATACGGCCTGCTGGGATCATATTTGGCAAAGGTTTCAATATACTTTTGCTCCAATTCGGTAATAGGCACCTTATCGCTGGCAACCGTCCAAACGAAAATACTTGGATGATTGCGCAACCATATCACCTGATCTTCCCAGGCTTGGGCAACGTGGTCAACATCCTGAGGTTTGTAAACTCCGCCAAATCGCTCATTGACCGGAACGCCCATATGGATCTCATGCTCCCAATGGCAGCTCCATCCAACCATCAATAAAATTCCGTATTCATCACAGAGGTCGTACAGTTTGTGGTCTTTGCCCCAAAACCCTTCCAAACGAATACAATTAAGATTCATTTGTTTTACATATTTTACCTGCGCCTCTATGCTCTCATCGGTATCCATTAACAGCATATCATCTGTCCACCCTGCACCTTTGATCAATACTTTTTGGCCATTTACCTTATATCCCCGGTGAATATCGTTTAACCAGTAATCTTCAATTTGTCGTATACCAAATCTCGTTTGTGTCTGATGTAGTACTTCATGGGACTCCATAAATTTCAATTCCAGATCATATAGGTTTGGATTCCCTAATTGTACGGGCCACCAAAGTTTAGGTTCCTTAAAATAAAGTGCTGGAAACTCACTGCTTAAAAAACTGACCTCTTGCACCGTATTGGGGGGAAGAGTTACTTTTTTACTAAAACTCTTGGATCCTATATTACCTACAATTTCACCACTAATGGATTTATCCGAGTAATTTTTCACTTCTACGGATACGCTAACATCGGCAGCCTTCAAGGTATCTACATCTACCTGGGTCCTTACAAATGGTTTTTCCAGGCATACCCCACCATGCAGGTGTAAGGTTACAGGCCTAAAAATACCCATGTTACCATCTGGAGGAGCTGGATTCCAATCTACAAACCCAATACTAAAATCCCCGGGTTTGGGAGGTATTACCTCTATGGCCAATACATTGGTCCCCACCTTAATTTGCTTGCTAACATCAAAAGAAGTTATACGAAATGCCCCGTCTATATTGCTGCTATTGGCAATAAGCTCACCATTTAACCAAACATTGGCCTTATAATTAATACCGTCAAAGTTAAGCCTTGCATAATTATTGGCCTGGTCTTCAGAAAGTTCAAAACTATGGGTATACCACCAAGGCACTTGAAACAAATGGGTTGGAATTTCCTTTAAATTTTCCCCAAAGTAAGGATCGCTATAGGTATTGTTCCCTACCAAAGTGCCCAATACCGTAGAGGGCACTTTTGCCGGGATCCAATTGGTTGATAGGGACGCATCCGTGGATAAGAGCTCACCCTGGTCCGCAACTTCTTTTGAACTT
Organism: Arenibacter sp.; assembly: GCA_041582955.1. Taxonomy (GTDB): domain Bacteria; phylum Bacteroidota; class Bacteroidia; order Flavobacteriales; family Flavobacteriaceae; genus Arenibacter. Next base: position 8,759 of record JBFHGV010000053.1, on the reverse strand, counting down.
TGAATTTTCCAATTATCCGATAATTTTATACTGAAGGGGTTGTTCATTCTTTATAGGCTTATTGTTCCTTCTTTGTTTTTATTTTCTTTATGGTCCTTTTTGCCTTCCACATCATTCCCCCTCCAATGGATACCAACAGCAGGCCGGCAACCATATCGGTCATATGTTCTACGAATGTTTCCGTATAGATCATCGCAAAGAGCACAATAACCCCAAAAACCATTATGAAAAACCCAAGGGCATTATTAATTTGGGCGGCCTTTATTTTAGCTTTTTCTTCAATTGTATCCATTTTGTTATTTTGGATTAAGAGGTTAAAAATTGTAATAGATAGATCCTAAAATAGTTAGTACGGTGATAGACCAAAGTTTTAAATTGTTCCACCAGTGCCTATCTTCCTCGGCGATACCCTCATACACATATTCATTTGGAATTATTAGGACCAAAAGACCTATTAGGGCGTACAAACCAAGAAATATCATTTTTGCCGTTTCTTGCGAAACACCGGAAAGCCAGTCAAAATTGAACATATTACAGTTTTTTATTTTTTACTAATATTTTAGAACTAAATACCAAGCCTTGCAATTGCTCCTCGGTATGTTTCTTTGTAAGCAGGCTAACCACTATATTTATGATAAAGCCTAACAGGAAGGACCACCAAGAAATATAAAGGAAGGGATCTTCTATTGTGAAGTATTGCTCTTTAAAGACATTTAAGTAAATGGCAAATCCAATTCCGATGACCAAGGCCGATAGGCCTCCCCATTCCGTTGTCCTTTTCCAGAATATACCTAGTAATAAGATGGCGAAAATGGGCCCTTGGAAATACGACATAAAGGTTTGGATAGCTACATAGATTCCGGGAAAGTCGCTACTTATAGGAGAAGTGGCCACCCCAATTAGCAGTAACACCAAGGTGGTTATCTGTCCCACTTTTAAATAGTGCTTATCATCTGCCCCCTTTTTTATAAACGGCTCGTATATATCTTTTGTAAACAAGGTAGCCGTGGAATTTAGCAAAGAATCCACGCTAGACATAAGTCCCGCGAAAAAGGCCGCGAACATTAGACCGATCAATCCTGGGGGAAGAATAGATTTTATCATCATTGGAAGCGCCTGATCACCATCTTCCAATCCGGGGTGTACCACAACGGCCATGAGCCCCGGAAACAATACCAATATGGGAATAAACATTTTTAATGCCGAACCAAAAATCATACTTGCCTTGGCATGCCATTCGTTTTTAGCTGTAAGACAGCGCTGCACAATAGCTTGGTTACCAATCATATAAGCATTCGCCATTACAAAGGTAAGCCCGAACAGAATTCCGGTCCAGGGGAAAGGGGATGTGGTGTCTGAAGGTTGAATAATATCAAAGTGGCTCCTGTATTCCGGGCCCATAGTCCCCACCTTCTCAACCAAGTTGTCCCAGCCACCCACTTCATACAAACTAAGAAAGACCAAGGCAAATCCGCCTATAAACATAATGACCAATTGTACCACATCGGTCATGATAACCGCGGTAATCCCTCCAAAATAGGTATATAGGCCCACAACACCGGCGGTAGACAAGATTGAAATCCAGATAGGCCATCCCATAAGTACATTTAAAAGTACGGCGCTGGCCCAAAAAAGTACCCCCAAATCCAAGGCAAAAAACAATATCCAAGTGACCGAGGCAATGGTCCTTACTTTCTGATTGTAACGTCTTCCCAAATACTCCGGTATGGTATACATGCCACCACGCCAGAAATACGGAATAAAAATAAAGGCCGCCAGTAACATGGCAGGAACAGAACCCACCCAGTCAAAATTACCCACAGAAATGCCATATCTATATGCCTGTCCGGATACCCCAACAAAGTCCAATGCCCCAATGTCCGATACAACGATAGACATCCCAATAGCCCAAAAAGGCAGGCTTTTGCCCCCTAAAAAATAATCCTCGGAATTATTGACAAATTTTTTGAAATACAGCCCTAGTAATAACATTCCTACTATATAGGCTATTACTATAAAATAATCTATCCCTGCTAGCATTGTTTGGTGTTTTGGTTATTTACGTACAAATTAAATTGAAATAGCGGGGATTGAATAAGTAAATCTTATTTCATTTACATGATATTTTAACACAAGTGTAGGTTTTTCACCTTGTTTATCGTTAATAAAGTTAAAATTACAGCAGTTTTACCAATGCGAATACACAACCTTTACTTATACGGTATAAGATAAATGCTATATAATTAGGTAATCCCTTATTGATAAAATGGCACAATACCTCAATTTGTTCCACGCTATAAAACGATGCCGTTTACAATAGGATAATAATCTTGCTAAAAATCAAACATATCTTAACCTAAATTTTCCCAAATCTTAATATTCACCCCATAGGTGGCAAAATTCCATAGGTATCTAATAAAATACTATGCTTTTCGACGATAATTTTACAATAGATTTGTTAACTAACTCATATAACCCAACCAATTAATAGAGATAAATATGAAAAAAAGAAGCTTAAAATTTATGACGTTCTTTTTGTTCAGCATGGTCACAGGAATCGTGTTGGCTCAACAAGGAGTAACAGGGGTCGTCACCAGTGATGACGGAGAATTACTACCGGGGGTATCCGTGGTAGTAAAAGGAACTACCAATGGTGTCACCACCGATTTTGATGGAAATTATAGTATAACGGCACCTAACAGCAGTTCTGTTTTGGTCTTTTCCTATTTAGGAATGGAAACCAAGGAGGTAACTGTAGGCAACCAAACAACCATAAACGTTACGCTGTCTACCTCATCCGAGGAATTGGATGAAGTAGTGGTAACCGCATTGGGTATTTCCAGGGAAAAGAAATCCTTGGGGTATTCTGTTAGTGAGGTAAGCGGGGATGACATAACCACTGTAACACAGGAAAATGCATTGAATGCGTTGAACGGTAGGGTTTCCGGAGTTCAGATTAATTCTACCGGTGGTACAGGTTCCACTGTTAGTGTAATACTTCGTGGTGCCTCTTCGTTAACTACGGACAACCAACCATTGTATGTAATTGATGGAGTTCCACTTAGCAGTAGTCTAACCAACGTAGGAACCGTAGGTAGTGGTGTTGCCGTGGATTACGGTGGCGGTATTGCCGATGTGAATCCGGACGATATTGCAAGTGTCTCTGTACTTAAAGGACCTAGTGCCGCGGCATTATATGGTTCCAGAGGGGGTAACGGTGTTATTTTGATTACCACTAAATCTGGTAAAAAGAGTAAGGGTTTAGGTATTTCCTTTAGTTCTAGCAATGTATATGAAACTCCCTATAAATTTTTGGAAAAAAGCAATCGTTTTGCTAACGGTAGTAGGCCAGATCCCAACACTTCCCAAATTGATGAAACCTCTTCTGGTTGGGTTGGACCCGAATTGGATAAGGGTTTAAGTGCTATTCAATGGCCATATACCGCCGAAGAAATAGCAAGTGGTGTAGCCAATGCAACACCTTTGACTTCCAGAGGAAGAAACAATGCCAAAAATTTCTTTGAATCTGCCATAACTTCAACCAATACGATTGCTATAGAAAACAATACCGATCGTATGAATTACCGTTTGTCCTATACAAATATGATGCATGAAGGTTTTATTCCAAATTCGGATTTAGAGCGAAACAGTTTGGCCATCAATAGTACTTTTGATGTAACGGACAAATTAAAAATCACCTCCAGTTTAAAATATGTTATTTCTGGTGCGGATAACCGACCATCAACCACCGATAGAAATGCAAATCCACTACAGGCGCTGTATGACATTAACCCCCATATTGATATTCGTGATCTAGAAGATTATTGGTTAGTGGAAGGTCAGCTTCAGAATGCACCTTATAATTTTGGTGATGACCCATCTGATTTTGAATACAACAACCCCTATTTCATGGCCCATGAAATAAACAACGGCTTTGAAAGAAAAAGGTTGTACGGTAATTTTCAAGCAGACTACGCATTTTCCGATAAATTTTCCCTAATGCTGCGTTACGCCTATAACGATAGTCGCGAAGTAAGGGAAACTAAAATGTCCAGTGGTTTTAGCAGGGAACCAAACGGTGCCTATGGATTGGTAAACCTGGATGGGGTAGAAAGCAATGCTGATTTTTTACTTACGTATAAGGATAAGTTAAATGACGACTTCGATTTTAGTATATCAGGAGGTGGTAATATTAGGAATGTAAGCAATGGAGTTGTGTCTACGCAGACCAAAAATGGAGGCTCTGGTTTAGTGATACCAAACTTATTCCTCCTGTCCAATATAGCGGCCGACAATATTGACTATAATGAAACACAATCAAAAGAGCGTGTTAATAGCTTGTACGCCCTAGGTAATATTGGCTATAAGAATATGTTATTTGTTGATGCAACTGTTAGAAATGACTGGTCTAGTACCTTGCCGGAAAACGATAACGACTTCCTATATCCATCAGTATCCACAAGTATCTTACTGAACAATATGTTCGATATGGGCAACAAGGTATCTTTATTCAAGTTAAGGGTAGGTTGGGCCCAATCCGGTAACGATACCAGCCCGCATAATTTATTTTCTATCCTAAGCAATACTGGGGACTGGGGTTCTGCGTCCCAGTTGGCGGTATCTTCGGCCCTAAAGAACGATGCTATTGAAGCCGAGCTTAATACTTCTACCGAATTTGGTTTTGACCTGGCACTTTTCCAGAATCGATTAAATATGGATTTTACCTATTACGAATCCAACAATGAAAATCAAATATTCCAAAAATCACTTCCAGTATCTTCCGGTGCCAGCACAAAACTTTTTAATGCAGGTAACTTGAACAGTAAAGGTTTTGAAGCCAGCTTGGGCGGTAAGTTAATTCAAGGCAATGATCTAAATTGGAATATGAACCTAACCTTTACTACCAATAAAACCATTATCACCGAATTGGCCCCAGGAACGGACTATGTTAGGTTCTGGAGTCAGGCAAGAGGAGGAGCGTATACTTGGGTAGGCGAAGAAGTAGGGCAAATTGTTGACGCCAATTTCGTTAGGGTGGAAGATCCTAATTCTCCTTATTTTGGATGGCCTTTATTAGACGATGAGGGTTGGGAGAACAGTGACCGTACTCTGTCCGATGAGAACGGAAATAGGGCTGCTGCCGTTATTGGTAATTACAACCCCGATTTTAATATAGGGCTACAAACATCCCTGCAATACAAGAATTGGAACCTATCCATGAACTTTGACTGGAGAAAAGGCGGACAATTTGTTTCCCAGACCATGAGGTATTATGAGTCCGATCTACAGACCACAAGGTGGTTGGATAAAGTTTATAACCTAAGTGATGTAGGCGACGTAGAAACCTATATCAGAAATAATGCCGATATATTTTTATCCCCAGATGGAGACTTTTACCCACTTGTTGGAGGACCAACTGCTGAAGATGGTGGTTTCCCTGTTGATGGTTTAAATGATGGGGTATTTTTACCAGGTGTCATAGGTTCCTATGATGATCAAGGCAACTTTATAATGGAGCAAGAAAATATTGGTGGGCCAGGTACACAGTACCATACCTACGGTGACAACTACGCCTGGGATTTTACCAGGGCTTCAACCTTTGATGCCGATTTTGTAAAACTAAGACAGATTTCACTTGGTTATACCTTTGACAACAAAATAGCCCAGAAAATAGGAATGCGTAATTTATCACTATCGCTGTTTAGTCGTAATATTATCTTATGGACCAAAGCGGGAATCAATATTGATCCAGAATCTGCCTTCCAGAATTCACAGGGCAACCTATCCCAAGGGGTTGAGAGATATAACATTCAGCCATGGGCAATTCCAGTAGGTCTTAAACTAAACGCAAGTTTCTAAAAATATTAAAAAACTAAGGATATGAAATTAATACAAAACATAGCTATCAGATTTCTATTGGTTCCATTATTGCTTGTAGTTTCCTGCGATAACGACCTTGCTGAAATCAATGAAAACCCAAATGGAATAGAGCCCAGTATGGCCGATCCAAATTTGTTGATGAGTACTGTGATGACAGGCCTTGCAACAAGTACAACCAGCAGAGGATATGCCAATGATACCGGTAATGCTGCACAGTATACCCAGCGCGATTCATGGTCCAGTAACAGATATGATTGGGAGACCGGTTCTATATGGTCTTCCAATTACGGATTGTTAAGGACCAATAAAGTTGCCTATGACAGAGCGGTAGAACTTGACTTACCCTTTCATCAAGGGGTTACTTTAATATTGAAATCCATGTTGTTCGGAAATTTAACCGACTACTACGGTGACATTCCTTATTCCGATGCCTTAAAAGGTACTGAAGCAGAAGGAGAACTACCTGTTTACGATTCACAAGAAACAGTATATAAGGGTATTATTGCCGATTTGGAAACTGCCTCAGGTCTCCTAGGTGCTGACTCCTATGAAGGCGTGGTAGACGATCAAGACGTATTTTATGGAGGTGATGCTTCAAAGTGGCAGAAATTGGCCAACTCATTAGCCCTTCGTTACTATATGCGACTATCCGAAAAGCTACCTTCATTTGCTGAAGCTGGGGTGACCAGTACGCTTTCCAAGCCCTTGATCAGTGATATTGATGATGAACTGGTTTTGGCTTACATAGGTGGCATCTCTGATCAATCCTGGCCCAATAGTGGACAGTTTGGTACGGCTTCGGATTTTCATAGGGTAAAGCCATGTACCACTATGACCGATAAACTAAAAGAGTTGGAAGATCCAAGAATTGACATCTGGTTTGCACCTGTGGAAGTACCTACCAAGGTAGTTCCTCCTGCTGAAGTTCCCGGTGGAGGACCTGTGGCTGAAGTAGATGGCATACGTTATATTACAGATGAGGTCTTGGTAGACGGGGATATCTTAGGTAACCTATATGCCATTTACTCTCCGGATACCTATGCCGCTGAATTGGAGGCCGGTAAAAAATTAATTGATACTAGCAGCGTTTATGTTGGTTTACCAGTTGCTGTGAGTAGTATTGACCCATATGAGTACAACTACAATGCCGATGGCTCAAGAGGGGGTACAAACGCCTATGTATCTTTAATGAATGAAGTATTCAACCAGAAAGATGATGGAGGGAACCTTTTAAAAGCCAGATTGTTCTCTTATGCCGAATTGTCCTTCTTAAAAGCAGAAGCTGCCATAAGAGGATGGGGCTCCGATGCGGAAGGAAATTATTTAAAAGGAATTGAAGCCTCTTTAGAGGTTTGGGGTGTTGGTGATACCTACTCTGATTATATTGATAATACCGGTGTAGCCTTTGATGGTACCTTGGAACAGATCATGGAACAAAAATGGATAGCCAATATGTTCAATGGTGATGAAGCTTATCTGGATTGGAGAAGAACCGGACTTCCAGATTTAAGTGCAGGACCCTTTGCCAGAGAAGATGTAATGCCTCTAAGGTTCACTTATCCAGATGATGAACTTAACATAAACACCACCAATTACAACGCTGCAGCAGCTTCCTTGGAAGGTACCCCATATAGCACAACAGATCCCAATGATAGTCCATATGCTAGACCATGGATTGTGCAAGGCCTTAGCACCCCTTGGTAAAAAGTTTGAGTTTTATTTATTGAGTTTGAGTTAGTTTTAGAATGCCCCGGGAGACCGGGGCATTTTTTTTCTATAATTGAGTTTCACAGCTCTAAATTCCCAAAGCCTGTTATTTATAATTTTCTCCTAGCACAAACGCATATATCCTCCCTTCAGGTCATATACTTTTTCAAAGCCCATACCTACCAATTTTCGGGCTGCTCTCTGACTCCTTGCCCCTGAACGGCAATACAGGTAAACGGGCTTTTCCCTGGATATTTTTTCAAAGGATCTTTCAAAGTTTCCGGTATTAAAAATATCAATGTTTATGGCGTTTTTTATGTGACCCGCTCCGTATTCATTTGGTGTGCGAACATCTACCAAAAACACCTTTTTCCCGCTTATGGCCTCTAAAAACTCAGATGGATTTAATATTTCTATTCTATCGGATTTCTCCTTACTCGTTCCAAAAAGTCGATTAAAAATGGACATATTCTTATAGATTTTATAATAAGTGAATTTTTACAAAGGGAAACTGCCACCTTTTACGATGACCGTTTCCCTAAACAACCAACCAAAACATTTAAGACTGTAAAAATACTTCAGTGACGGGGTACACACAGCAACCTTTGTTACATTCACAATCCACCCAAAAGCCACAAGGCCAAGCATTTCCTTAAAAATTTGGCGGTTTATCGGCTACCAATACCTATGGTAATTTTGTTATAGATGACTACTACACCATACCCCTAAACTATCCTGAAAACAGCTCATTGATTGGGACCTTGGACCTTGGCTTTAATAAATATTACTCAATGCACATTATATATTAACCCTAACCAATATTTATTTGGTTTTATTGATTAAAATAAGTTAATATTATTGTATTGTTTAGCACAGTTGATCATCATAAACATGTTTAACACCTAATAAAAACCGCAATATTAGAAGGCGTATTGCCCTGATGATCCTTATGCTATATAGATAGTTTGGCACCATAATAATCTAAAAGACCCATACCAGACATGTTTAACCTATATTGTACAAAGGCCATGCACAAAAATGTATTAAGACCCTTGGTTTGGGTTTACCTATTTTTTCTTTCTCCCCAACTATTTTCACAAAAAGTAAATGAATTTCCAAAGAAAACAGACCCCCTGTACAAAAAGGTGGCAATGTTTAACAAATTAATGCTT
>JBFHGV010000052.1:0-10264 GCA_041582955.1 Arenibacter sp. | reverse complement strand
GAAGGAAGGTTTTTAAATTCTTCCATCTCATTCTGGATTTCGGCAACGATGGCGGCGGCGTCTGTAAACCCAGGTTGAAGCCCGGAGTAAACTGTCACCCCTCGTTTGTTGTCCCGGTGCTTAATAGCGCTAAACCCTGAGGTGTTGCGTTCTGTAGCTACGGCAGAAACTGGGATTTCCTTTATTTGTCCGGTAGAAGGGTCCCTGAATATGATATTCTGATTGAAAAGGGCACTTTTGTTGTACCTTAAATCTTCACTAAAGCGAACATTAATATCATAATCCTCCCCATCTTCCTTATAAACCCCGGCTTTTTCGCCAAATAAGGCCCTGCGCAATTGACTTCCTACCTGTCCTACCGCTACCCCCAGTTCCCCGGCTTTTTTGCGGTCTACTACCACTTGCATGGAAGGTTTACTCTTGTTAACATCAATCTTTAATTCTTCAATACCTGCAATATTTTTGGTATTGATAAAGTTTCTAATGTTTTCGGCCGTATTAATAAGTTGGTCGTAATCCTTGCCCTCCAATTCTATATTAATGGGGTAACCGGCCGGAGGGCCATTGGCATCTTTTTCTACAGAGATGGCCACTCCTGGATAAATACCACTTAAACCGGCTTGGACCTTGGCACGGATGTCTTCGGTATTTTTTCCTTTCCTGTACTTGTATTCACTAAAGTTAACGGTAACCTTACCTCTATGTGGCATTTCTGCGGAAGAGCCTCCGTCGGTCAACGGGTTGCCGGCACCTTCACCTACCTGGGATACGGCGGAGGTCATCATATAGTTTTTGCCATTGTCCATATATTCCTCATCATTGATGATGGCATAGACCCTTTTCTCAATATCCAGGGTGATGGCATTTGTTTTTTCAATGGCCGTTCCCTCCGGATATTCTATATAAACATAAATTTCATTGGGTTTATTGTCCGGGAAGAATTCTATTTTGGTCCTTCCACTACCTACCGACATCCCGAAGAGCATAAATACCACAACCAATAGCATGGCGGTAATACCAAAATACCAATAAACATTTTTGCCTTTTAGGGCGTGTACCAGTCTTTTTTCGTACCAATTTTCAAATCGGGTCATGGTGTTCTTTTGAAAACGGACGGCCCATTTTTTTAGGGCATATTTATAGATCCAGAACATGGCCGCCGTAACGATCATTACGGTACCCAAACCTCTTATGGCCCCGCCAAGGAATAGGATCAATAAGCCCAGTCCGCCCATAATTATACTTATGCGGACCAGCTGCTTAACGGTCAGTTCCTTTTCATCGGTATCCATGAAGTTGGACACCAGCATGGAGTTCATAAAGATGGCCACGAACAAGGATGATCCCAGGACAACAGACAAGGTTATTGGGAAGTAGATCATGAACTGCCCAAAGATGCCGGGCCAGAGTCCTAGCGGAACGAAGGCTGCAACCGTGGTCGCTGTTGAAATGATAATGGGAAAGGCAATTTCCCCAATACCCTTTTTGGCGGCTTCAATGCGTGGCATGCCCTCATCCATTAAACGATACACGTTTTCCACTACAACAATACCATTGTCCACCAACATTCCCAGCCCCATGATCATGCCGAACAAAATCATGGTATTTAAGGTGTAGCCCAGCCATGATAGGATCATAAAAGACATGAACATGGACATAGGTATGGCAAAACCAACAAATAGCGCATTGCGGAACCCTAAGAAGAACATCAGGACACTGACCACCAAAATGATTCCGAAAATGATATTGTTCACTAGATCGTCTACCTGGTTAAGTGTCCTTGCAGAGGAGTCGTTGGCTATGGAAATATGCAGATCAGGGGGAAAATAGTTCTCTTTGGTAGTTTTTACCAGTTCCCTAATCTTATCCGCAGCGGAAATGGAATTTTGGCCTGCCCGCTTTTTCACGTCCAGCATCACCACGCTTTCCCCAAATTCCCGAGCATAGGTGGTCTTGTCTTTTTCTTCGAAACTTATTTGGGCAATATCTTTTAGGTATACGGCCCCATTATCCGATTTCACCACAAAGTCGTTCAATTGTGTAGGATTTTCAACTTCGCCCAAAATTCTTATGGTTCGGCGTTGTCCCCCTACTTTTAGGTTGCCTGCGGACATGGTCATATTGCCATTGCCTATGGCTTGCATTACGTCGTCAAAACTTACCTTGGCGGCCATCATTTTGTAGACATCCACTGCAACTTCCACCTCCTTTTCCTGGGCCCCGCGTATGTCTGCTTTTTTAACCTCCGGAAGGTTTTCTATTTCGTCCTGTAGGTATTCTGCATATTCCTTTAGTTTTTCCACAGGGTAATCGCCCGTAAAGTTGACGTTCATAATGGGGACCTCCTCGGAGAAATTTAGGTCGAAAACGTTGGGTTCTACCTTGGCCCCGTTAAAGGTGGGCCAATCCTCACTGGCCTTTTCGCTATCAACCTCATCCTTTACCTTTTGCTTGGCGGCCTCAACGCTTATCTCTTCATCAAATTCTACCGTAATGATGGAATAGTCCTCCTGGGAGGTAGAAATGATTTCTACCACGTTGCTTATGTTCTTGAGTTCGTCCTCCAGTGGATCTGTAATGAGTCGTTCTATATCTTCAGCTGTGTTCCCTGGATAAGGGGTGCTAATATATATTTTGGTTTCTATGATCTCTGGCAAGTCTTCCCTGGGCATGGCTAGATAGGAGGAAAAACCAATCCATAGAAAAATTCCTATCATTACATAGATTACCGAAGGGTTGTCTATGGCCCAGGACGATAAACTAAATTCTTTGTCTGCGTTTTTTTGTAGTTTGCTCATGGACCTATTAGTTTAGAATTTTCACCTTTTGGCCATCCTTTACACTTCTGGCTCCTTCTTTAATAATATGATTGCCATCTTCTATTCCCGATACAATCTCTACAAAGCCATTTTGTGTTTTGCCGGTAGATATGATAACTTTTTTAGCCACCGCTTCGTTATTGTCATTTAGTTCTTCGGCCTTATAAACATATTGTTCCCCTTCGGCATTTTCAGATACGATGCTCTGTGGGACTAGAATGGCATTTTCACTGGTATAGTCGTTTAACTGGACCCTGGCACTTAAATTTGGTTTAATGCTGCCATTATTATTGGGAACCGGAATCTCTACGGTGAAAGATCTATTGCCTGGGTTAATAAAGTTTCCGGTTTGTCTTATGGTGGTCTTTATACTGTCTCCCAGTACCGGGAAATATACTTTGGCTTCCTTGCCGTTTGTAATACTGCCCAAATAGGTTTCCGGTACTTCTACGTCTATGTACATATTGGAGAGGTTCACTATTCGGAAAATTTCGGATCCCGGTCCTGGAGAAACTACTGTTCCTTGGTCTTTAATAACGTCATCTATAATTCCGGAAAAGGGGGCACGGATGCTAGACTTTCCCAACTGGCTTTGCATCTGTTTAACGTTGCTCTCTATTGCTTCGTAATTGGTCTTTGCCTGCAAATACTGAATTTCGGAGCCAATTTTTTGTTCCCAAAGTCTTTTTTGGCGTTCAAAGGTGGTTTTGGCCAATTGGGCCTGTGTTTTTAATTGCGCAACCTGACTGCTTAATCCACCGTCATCTATTGTGGCCAGGAGCTGGCCCTTGCTTACTTTTTGACCGTCCTTGACATAGACTTTTTGAAGTACTCCTTGCATTTCTGGATAAATCAGTACATTTTGTTTGGTCTGTACATCGCCCTGCAGGTCCAGATAATGGTCAAATTTCTGCGGATTGGCTACAATGGTGGTCACCAAAGGAAGGTTTTCCTGTCCGGACAATGAGCCAATGGCGGAATCCAATTTTTTAATTTCCGATTCCAATACCCTTTGTTTTTCGGAGAGTTCACTTTTTTTGGCCCGCAGCGCCTGGAGGTCGCCACTTGGGATAAGATCATCTATGGATTGCTGATTATTTCCTCCGCAAGAGACAATTAGGATGCCCATTGCTAGTATGTGAGATATTTTTTTCATGATGTACAGGTTGATGTTTTTGTTAGTTTTTGTTGTTAAGTACGGTTTCCAATGCTGTTTTTTTATTGATGACCTCCACCATGGATTGAAGGTATTCCTGCTGCGCAGTATAAAGCTGTGTCTGGGCCTGTCTCAGTTCAAAACTGCTGGCAAGGCCTTCTGTATATTTAATTTGATTTTTGTGCTCTATACGTTCTGCCAAGGCCAGGTTTTCTTTAGCGGTTTGATATTCCTCAATGGAAAATAAATAGTTGCTCTTGGCAGTTTTGTGTTGTAGTCTTATGCTTTGTTCCGTTTCGGATAATTGGGTTCTTGCCTTTTCCAAAGCAATCTTTGCCCTGGCGGTCTTGGCACTCCGGCCAAAGGAGCTGAAAATAGGGATATGCAGGTCAAGCCCCAGTACGGAAGAATCAAACCAGTCGGGATCGCCTCCCAGAAAATTAAATTTATCGCTATAGGAAGTGCTTCCGTAGTTTACAAAGGCGTTTAAGGTAGGGAGAGCCAAACTTTTCTGTAGTTTAAGCTCCAGTTCACGTTGTTGGTTCAGGTTGGTCACGATCTTGAAATCTATATTCCTGTCCAGTATTAGGTCTTCTTCCAATAGGTCCAATCTTATTTGTTCCTGTGCCAAGTCGCTAAGGTTCTCCTTTAGTTTTGTAGGGGCGTCAATGTCCAGGCCCATAATAAGATTTAACATTTGGAGGGTAATGGTCTGTAAGCGAAGGGAGTTTTTTAGCTGGTTGTCTACAGAAGATAAGGTAATCTGCAATTGTTCCACACTTTCCTCGTCCCCAAGCCCGTTTTCATATAGTTTTTGGGTTTCAAACAGGTTTTTTTCCAGATTGGCCTTGTTTTTTTCTAGGATGGCCACACTTTCCTTGGATAGCAATACATTGCCATAGGCTTCAACGACCGATTTGCGTATTTCCAATTGAGTCTTTTCCTTGTTGTTATCGCTATAGGCAATAAAGGTTTTGGCAGCTTGAATACCCACGATGTAGGATCCGTCAAATATTTGCTGCTTTAAGGTTGCCGTGGCATTCATGGTCTGGGGTTGGCCAAATACTACGGGAATGAAGGTTCCGGGTTCCCCACCGGCCAATTCGGCAGGCAAAAGGGAAACAGGTTGTTTTAACTGATTTTGATAGCTTACGGCCCCATCTATTTGGGGAAGCCCTGTGGCTATGGTTTCCCATTTTTGTTTTCTGGCATCCAATAGGTCTCGGTCCGCATTAATGGCCCCGTAATTGTTTTCCAAGGCAAAGTCTATTGCTTCCTCCAAAGTAAAATTATAGGTTTCCTCCTGTGCAAAGGTCCAGGTAGTGGTGAGTAGCCATATAAGTGCTAAGAGATAGTTTTTCATAAAGTTGTAGTTATGTGTTGATGACGAGTTCTTTAGTTTTTATTCTTGGGTTGAATTGATTATATTATTTAGTATCTTTCTTCCTTTTGGTGTTACAATTCCACGCAAATGATATTCTAGAAAATAATCCTGTAAGTCTTTTACGGGGAAAGTTCCTTGGGGAAAGAAGCGATCGTCCTTAATACTGGCTACCCCAGAAATATAAATACGCGATATAAATTCCACGTTTAAGTTTTTCCTGTAAATGTCAAGCTCCAAACCCCTTTTTATATTGTTTATAGTGCATTCCTGCATAAGCTCATAGTGTTTTTCCTTAAGGTTGTGAAAGATTTTGGGATAGTATTTCTGTAATTGGTATTGGGGGGACGACTTCTCATCCTTGAGGTGAGAAATCACAAATTTTTTAATATCGTACAACTCTTCAATAGGATTTTTGCCAGTTGCACATATGGTGTCTATTCCTGAGTTGATCCTATTGAATATGCTAAGAGTAGATTCTTGGACCAACTTGGTCTTGTTTTCAAAATGGGCATATATGGTTTTCTTGGAAATACCCATTTCATTGGCCAAATCATCCATGGTTACGCTTTTAAAACCGTAGTTTAAAAACATATCCACTGCCTTTTCTAAAATTTTATCCTTCATAGCGGGCACAAAGATAAGAGGTGGAAACTTTAAAAACAAAAGAAGTTTCCTAGGTTTTACGATTTCTTAACAAATTGATTTATATGTACTTATTTTGAGGAAGCGTATTTGATTATGCCAAGTGAGTGGTTTTAATGTATTTTTGATAAAAAATTGCCATTATGCGTAGCATTGAACAATATAGAGCCGATTTTATGGCCCATTTAGAGGCCAAGACCCCGGATAAGGAGCCTGCAAATCTATATAGGCCCATTTCCTATATCCTAAACTTGGGAGGGAAGCGTTTAAGGCCAGTCTTAACTTTAATGACCGCCGATATTTTTGGGGCCGATCATAAAAAGGCTCTGGATGCCGCTTTGGCGATAGAGGTTTTTCATAATTTCTCATTGGTACATGATGATATAATGGATGAGGCACCCTTGAGAAGGGGAAAGGAGACTTTGCATAAAAAATGGAACCTGAACACTGGTATTTTGTCCGGAGATGCCATGCTTATATATAGCTATCAACTTTTTGAGTCTTATTCTCCCGATATATTTAAGCAATTGTTGCAGTTGTTCAGTCAGACAGCGCTGCAAGTGTGCGAAGGGCAGCAATACGATGTAGATTTTGAGGACAGGGATGATGTTACCATACCGGAGTACCTGCTTATGATTCAATATAAAACCGCTGTTTTGGTAGCAGCCGCCATGAAGATGGGGGCCATAATAGCGGAAGAAAGCAAGGAGGTACAGGATCTGATCTATGAGTTTGGCAAGAATCTGGGTATAGCCTTTCAGTTACAAGACGACTATTTGGATGCCTTTGGGGATCCACAGCGTTTTGGAAAACAAGTGGGAGGGGATATCATAGAGAACAAAAAGACTTATCTATACCTTAAAGCCTTGGAAATGGGATCGCCAATCCAATCACAGGAACTGGAGCATTTGTTTTCGCTTAAGCCCACAGATCCCAGGGATAAGATAAAGGCGGCAAAGGAGTTGTTTCAAGAAACCGGGGCGGTGACCCAATCGCTAAAAGCAATAGAAGGCTATACGGAAAAGGCGTTTTATTTGTTGGATAAGCTTAATCTGGATTCAAGTAAAAAGGAGGTATTAAGGCAATTTGGAACTTCCTTAATGAAACGGGAAGTATAATTGGCCTTATTTCAAACAACAAAATGGCCCCACTTCCTGTGAAGAGGGGCCATTTTGTTGTTAATAACATATTGTTTATTTCTTTAAGCTGGCCAAATATTCTATTACATCACGTATTTCGCGCTTGGACATCAGGCTGCCCATAGGGGGCATTCCCGAGGCCATATTCTGCCTTTTGTCAATTCGGGACAAGGCAATTTCCATGGGTTCTGCATCGGATGTCTTTAGTATTAGTTCATCCTCGGTCTCCTCTTCCAGGATTCCGGTCACCTGCTGTCCGTCTTTCAAGGTGACGGTTACCATTCCGTATCCCGGGGACAAACGTGCACTGGGAAGAATAAGGGCTTCCAACAATTGTTTTCGGCTCAAGACATTGCCAATATTGTCCAAGGCAGGGCCCACGGTACCACCGCCTCCATTAATGGAGTGGCAGCGAACACACTGTCCTGTAGAATTGTTGTTAAAGTAAATATAGCCTGCCCTTCTATTTCCTCCATTTAGGGTTTCGGCATAGGCATCCAAGCCGTCACCGTTAGATTTTAGCTTCCCCAATTGGGCAATGAGCGCCTCTGATCCTGTTGCCTCTATGGCCTCCGATAGATCAAGTATTACTGCATTGGAAAGCTTGTTGTTCACTCCTTGGCTTATTAAGGAGCTTAAAACGTCTTGACTCTTTTCTAGGGGCATCTCGCCCAGTACGCTCAGCATTTTTTGTTGCTCATTAATGGATCCGCTTTTAAAAATGGGTTCCACAATACCGGGTAAGCTTTCTTTGGGTATATCTATCTGGGTCACTAGTCCCACAGCTACGGTGCGGACATTTCTGTCCTTGTCCTGCATACCTATTTTTATGGCTTCTTCAATATTGTTGTACTGTAATTCGCCTAGGGCGTTTAACATGGAAGAACGCACTTTAGGGGAGGCATGGCGCTTCATAATATTCGCCAGTTGGGAATTGTAGTCGTCCATTTTTAGGGAGGTCAGGGTAAGGGCTGCGGCTTCCAAAATATCCGGGTCCTTATCCTTTAAGAAGTCGGGGATATATTTTTCAATCTTATTCCTAACCACATTGGTATCCCTGCTTACTTCCCCTCTAAATCGGCCGTCTACCCTGTCCAAAACTGAGGGGGAGGCCCATGTGCCAATGGTAGCCAGGGCTTCGCCTCTAAGTACATTAGGGAGAGTAGTTCTTTTTGCAAAATTGATCAACAGGTCCAGTTCTTTTTCCCCGCCTACCCTAAGAGCGGCATTGATACTTCTACGCAATAAGGGCTCAGAGGTAAATTTTTCCTCTTGCAGCAATGATGCCAGGGCGGGGAGAGCACTTTCAATAGACCAGTCGTCATTTATGGCCCTTGCTGCCTCGGTTACAATGTACTCATCAGTATCTGATAAAAACTGGACGATATGTTCATTTTGAAGTCGCCTTAAGACCAGTACTGCGGCAATTCGTAAGCTTCTATTGTCACTGTCCGCCAGGGCAATAATCGGGTCGGTCTCCCCTATTCGGGATAAGGCCAAGACCCCGGCATGCCTTAGGTAAAGGTCCTCATCCTTATTGTTTTCCAACATTTTTATCAAGGGCTGCACTGCATTGCTATCCTTGATCCTGCCTAGGGCTTGGGCGGCAAAGAAACGCACACGGGCCTGTTCATGGGTAAGTAGGGCGATTAATTTGGGTCCTGCCTTGGTGAATTTTACATCACCCAGGATTTTGGCGGTTTGTGCCACAATTTCGGGATCACTATCCTCCAGGAGTGGCATTAAGGTTTCGGCCCGGTCCAATTTCTTACTTGCCAATTGGCCAATGCCCCATATAGCGTGGATCCTAGCCAATTGATTGCCACCGGTTGTAATGGCCTTACCTAGGGCCTTGTAACCTTTGTTGTTCCTATTGGCCAATTCAAACTGGGCTTTTTGGCGAATCCTCATATCGGGATAGGCCAATAGTTGTATCAGCTCATTTGTGTTTTGGTCGGAATAATCCAAAGTCATTAATCGCTCTGTTTCCGCTCTTTCTGCCTTTAGGTTGTTTTTGGTATCGGTAACATCCAATTTCCATACCCGACCATAGTTTTTGGTGTCCCAACCGTTCATCCAGTCGGCAATGTATAGGGCGCCATCCGGGGCAAAACGGATTCCGGTAGGGAGAATGCCGCTTAGGATGTCTTGTTCTTTATTTAGTTCAAAGGAGGCTCCCTTGGGTTTAAGGTCAAAACTCCATATATGCGATCTACTGGGGTTTCCTACAAACTCTACCAAGAAAAATTTATCTCTCCATTCCTTTCCCAGAGCGGTCCCAGGGTTGTAGGCCATGCCAGTGGGACCATTGTGGAAGTTCATTATAGGTGGAATTATATAGGCGGCTTGGTCTTCCCAACGCGGTACAAAAAGCTTTTCGTCCATCCACACATTGTAGCCATTGTTTTTTGGATCGGTATACTTGCCATATTGCCAATTGGAGCGCCATCCGGCATCAGAACCTTCTACAATATAGACCAACCGTTCACTTTCTCCACGGTGGTCCCCATCGTTATCGGCCGTAATAAGGTTTCCGTATTTATCAAAGACAAACTCGTGGGTATTGCGTACACCGGCGGCAAAGATTTCAAAATCGCTGCCATCTGGATTGGCCCTTACAATGACGCCTTGGTTTGGGTATTTATGATGGATGCCTTCTGCGGTAGTGATATTGGCACCAATATCGCCAATACCCCAGTATATTTTTCCGTCGGGACCTTCAATGGCGCCAGACATGCCATGACCACCAAACCCAATATGCACCCCATAGCCGTGGGAGATAGAGGTCTTGTCCGTCATAATGCCATCCCCGTCCTCATCGGTAATCCTCCACATATCTGGGGCAATCCCTACAAACATATCATTTTGCCTTACAAGTAGAGCTCCGGCCACATCTGATACTTCCTCATTAAAATCGTTCAGTATTCTGGTGGCTACATCAGCATAACCATTACCATTTTTATCTTCAAGTTTCCATATTTCCTCTTTTTGAACGGTAAGGTCCCTCCAATCATGGATACTGTCGTTGTTTAAATCTTTTAGCCACTGGTTTTCTTCACTTTTTTCGGTGGCAAAGGTGGTGTGCAAAAAGTTCTTTCTGTCTTCAACGGACTGTAACGCAATG